>CAJJPW010000083.1 GCA_905193725.1 uncultured Eubacteriales bacterium | reverse complement strand
TCGCTGTCTTCTTATGCGCGGATCAATGAATACGGTTTTATCGAGTCCCCCGTGCGGGTAGTCGACCCTGTTACCCACAAACCCACGGATGAAGTGGTGTACCTCACCGCCGATGAAGAGGATAAATACATCGTTGCTCAGGCAAATGAACCTATCGATGAAGAGGGCAACTTCGTAAACGACCGTATCATGTGCAGGCGTATGGATGAATTTGTAGAAGTGAGCCGTGCTGAAGTGGATTATATGGACGTTTCCCCGAAACAGCTGGTTTCAGTGGCAACTGCTATGATCCCGTTCTTAGAAAACGACGACGCAAACAGAGCGCTCATGGGTGCGAACATGCAGCGGCAGGCAGTGCCACTGCTCATCCCAGAATCCCCTGTAGTAGGGACGGGAATGGAATATAAGGCGGCATACGACTCTGGCGTAGTGGTAATCGCCAAAGAAGACGGTGTAGTCAAGAGCGTGGACGCAAAGCAAATCGTGATCACCAATGAGGCAGGAGAGGATAAACTGTATAAACTCATCAAGTTCTCTCGCTCCAACCAAGGCACCTGCTTCACCCAATATCCCATCGTGGACGTGGGGCAGAAGATCGCCAAGGGCGACGTCATCGCTGATGGGCCGTCTACACAAATGGGCGAGTTGGGCCTGGGCAAAAACGTGCTCATCGGGTTTATGACCTGGGAGGGTTATAACTACGAGGATGCTGTGCTGCTCAGTGAGAGATTGGTAAAGGACGATGTATATACCTCTGTACATATTGAAGAATATGAGGCAGAGGCCAGAGATACCAAATTGGGGCCGGAGGAAATCACCAGAGATATCCCCAATGTGGGAGAAGACGCCCTAAAGGACTTAGATGAACGGGGCATTATCCGCATTGGTGCTGAGGTGAAGAGCGGCGATATCCTAGTGGGTAAAGTTACCCCTAAGGGAGAAACCGAACTCACGGCTGAAGAGCGGCTGCTCCGGGCGATCTTTGGAGAAAAGGCCAGAGAAGTCCGGGATACTTCCCTCAAAGTGCCTCACGGCGAAGGCGGTATCATTGTAGACGTAAAGGTATTTACCAGGGAAAACAAGGATGAACTCACAGCAGGTGTAAATAAACTGGTGCGGGTGTATATCGCACAGAAGAGAAAGATTTCAGTGGGCGACAAGATGGCTGGTCGGCACGGAAACAAAGGTGTTGTGTCTAGAGTCCTGCCGGTGGAGGATATGCCGTTCCTGCCAGATGGCACTCCGCTGGACGTAGTGCTCAATCCTCTGGGCGTGCCTTCTCGTATGAACATCGGACAGGTACTGGAAGTACATCTAGGTATGGCGGCAAGAGCCTTTGGCTGGAAAGTGGCCACACCGGTATTTGACGGTGCTACCGAAGAGGAGATCGAGGAATGCCTGGCAAAGGCAGGGCTGACGCCGGATGGCAAAACAGTGCTGTACGATGGCAGATCGGGTGAACCCTTTGAAAACAGGGTTACGGTAGGCTATATGTATATGTTAAAGCTCCACCACTTAGTGGATGATAAGATCCATGCTCGTTCCACCGGGCCTTACTCGCTGGTTACCCAACAGCCTTTGGGTGGCAAAGCGCAATTCGGCGGTCAACGGTTTGGTGAGATGGAAGTTTGGGCCCTGGAGGCTTACGGCGCGGCAAATACTTTGCAGGAAATCCTCACAGTGAAGTCGGACGATGTAGTAGGGCGTGTAAAGACCTATGAGGCCATTGTAAAGGGAGAGAATATCCCAGAGCCAGGTGTGCCTGAGTCCTTCAAGGTGTTGATCAAAGAGATGCAGAGCTTGTGCCTGGACATTAAAGTGCTGGGAGAAGGGAACAACGAGATCATCATCAAGGAATCGGATGATGACGATACTCTCAACCTGGATATTAACATCGAAGGCAGCGAGGATATGCGCGCTGGAGATGGTGGTGATGGCGCTGCTGCTCCGGTAGACGACGATTTGACAGACGATGCAGGCGACGATATGGATATCGATCTAGAGGACATCGATCTGGACGATCTGGATTTTGACGGCCTCGATGTGGATGAACTGGATGATACAGACGACCTTGTGTTGCCAGATGACTTTAACCTGGATCTGGACGACGACAACCAGTAAAAGCCATTGGAAAGGAAACACAGGGCAGGAAAAGAACACAGCCGGATAAAGAACGGTTAAAATTTTGATATATGAGAAGGGGGAGAGTTTATTGTTTGAACTCAGCACTTTCGATTCGATGCAAATTGGCCTTGCATCGCCGGATAAAATTAGAGAATGGTCGAGAGGCGAGGTAAAAAAACCTGAGACCATCAACTACCGCACACTAAAGCCAGAAAAGGACGGGCTTTTCTGTGAGAGGATATTTGGACCTACAAAGGACTGGGAATGTCACTGTGGGAAATATAAAAGAGTTCGTTACAAGGGCGTAATCTGTGACAAATGTGGCGTAGAAGTCACAAGAGCCAAGGTGCGCCGTGAGAGAATGGGGCATATAGAGCTGGCAGCTCCTGTATCCCACATCTGGTACTTTAAGGGAATTCCCTCCAGAATGGGATTGCTGCTGGATATGTCTCCTAGATCTTTGGAGAAAATTCTGTATTTTGCCTCTTTTGTGGTAATTGACAAAGGAGAGACCACACTGGAAGATAAGCAGCTGCTGACAGACAAGGAGCTGCGGGAGTACCAGGCGAAATTTGGCGAAGATGCCTTTAAAGCGGGCATGGGCGCTGAGGCGGTCAAAGAACTGCTCAAAAAAATAGATTTGGACAAATCCGCGGCAGAGCTCCGCAAGGAGATCGACACCACAACTGGCCAAAAGAGGATTCGGGCCATCAAGCGCTTAGAGGTGATTGAGGCCTTCCGCAAATCCAACAACAAGCCAGAGTGGATTATCTTGGACGTGGTGCCGGTGATTCCTCCTGAACTGCGGCCTATGGTACAGCTGGATGGTGGCAGATTCGCCACATCGGATTTGAATGACCTATATCGGCGGGTGATCAACAGAAACAACCGTCTCAATCGTCTGCTGCAGTTGAAAGCACCGGATATCATCGTGAGAAACGAAAAGCGGATGCTTCAAGAGGCAGTAGATGCGCTGATTGACAACGGCAGAAGAGGTCGTCCAGTAACAGGCCCGGGAAACAGACCTTTAAAATCCCTCTCGGATATGCTGCGGGGAAAACAGGGTCGGTTCCGTCAGAACCTGCTGGGCAAGCGTGTTGACTACTCTGGCCGGAGTGTTATCGTGGTAGGGCCGGATCTGAAAATGTACCAATGTGGTCTGCCCAAGGAAATGGCCTTAGAGCTGTTCAAGCCTTTTGTGATGAAAAAACTGGTGCAGGACAATTATGCCCACAACATAAAGAGCGCCAAGAGAATGGTGGAAAAAGTGCGGCCAGAAGTTTGGGACGTACTGGAAGAGGTCATCAAGGGCCATCCTGTGCTGCTCAACCGTGCCCCTACGCTGCATAGACTGGGCATTCAGGCTTTTGAGCCCATTTTGGTAGAGGGCCGTGCGCTCAAACTGCATCCGCTGGTATGTACAGCATACAATGCCGACTTTGACGGTGACCAAATGGCTGTTCACGTGCCTCTTTCGGTAGAGGCACAGGCAGAGGCACGCTTCCTCATGTTGGCGGCCAACAATATCTTAAAGCCACAGGATGGAAAACCGGTGGTGAGCCCGACCCAGGACATGGTTATTGGCTCTTACTACTTGACCATTATAAGAGAAGGAGCCAAGGGCGAAGGCAGCTACTTTGCCAACCCCGATGAGGCCATCATGGCGTACAGCACGGGAAATATCTCCCTGCAGGCTTTGGTCAACATCCGCGTGACCAAAGAAGTCAATGGAGAGATGAAAACCGGCATTATCAAGACCACAGCTGGGCGTGTGATCTTCAACAGCGCGATTCCTCAGAATTTGGGATATTTAGATAGAAGCAAGCCGGAAAACGAGCTGAAATTTGAAGTGGATCAGCTGATCGACAAAAAGCAATTGGGCAAACTGGTAGACCTATGCTTTGCTAACCTAGGGGCGTCTCAGACCTCTAAGGTACTGGACAACATCAAAAAGCTGGGCTTCCACTACTCCACCATTGGTGCGATTACCGTCAGCGTGTCTGATATCATCGTGCCAGAGAAGAAAAAAGAGCTCATAGATGCGGCAGAAAAAGAAGTTGTAAAGCTGGAAAGACAGTTTAAGAGAGGCTTGCTCACAGAAAAGGAAAAGAAAGACAGTGCCATTAAGGTGTGGGATCGGACGACGAAAGAAGTTACAAAGGCTCTGATGGAGAGCTTGGATCCCTTCAACCCCATCTTCATGATGGCTAACTCTGGTGCCCGTGGATCCACAAACCAGATCCGTCAGCTGGCGGGAATGCGTGGATTGATGGCGGATCCAAATGGTGAGATCATCGAAATCCCTATCCGGGCGAACTTCCGGGAAGGCCTGACAGCGCTGGAGTTCTTCATCTCCACCCACGGTGCCAGAAAAGGTCTGGCGGATACCGCGCTGAGAACGGCAGACTCTGGATATCTGACCAGAAGATTGGTAGACGTTTCTCACAACGTAATTGTGAGAGAGGACGACTGCTTTGCTGGCAGAGGCGAGGCCATCCAGGGCATTTACGTTGAGGATATTAGAAACGGCAAGGAAATCGTAGAGCCGTTAGAGGATAGAATTAGAGGCAGAGTCTCGGTGGATGATATTCATCACCCAGAGACAGGTGAACTGATTTGCAGCGCAAACGAGCTCATCACTGGCGAAATGGCTAGAAAGATCGTAAATGCGGGCATTACCAAAGTACACATCCGCTCGGTGCTCACCTGTAAGAGCGAAAACGGCGTATGTGCCAAATGTTATGGCGCCAACATGGCCACAGGCCAATTGGTCAACATTGGCGAAGCAGTGGGCGTCATTGCAGCACAGTCCATCGGCGAACCAGGTACCCAGCTTACCATGCGTACCTTCCACACAGGCGGTGTTGCAGGAGACGATATCACACAGGGTCTTCCCCGTGTTGAGGAGCTGTTTGAGGCCAGAAAGCCAAAGGGCCTTGCGATTATCAGTGAAATTGCCGGCAGAATCTCTATTAGTGACACCAAGAAGAAGCGGGAGGTCATCGTGACCAGCGAAGGTGGAGAGGCCAAGAGCTACACCATCCCCTATGGGTCTCGGCTCAAGGTGATGGAGGGAGATGTAATTGAAGCAGGCGATGAACTGACAGAAGGTTCCATCAACCCCAACGACATCTTGAAGATCAAAGGTGTCAAAGGCGTGCAGGCATATATGATCAAAGAAGTGCAAATGGTTTACCGGCTGCAAGGTGTGGAGATCTCAGATAAGCATATTGAGATCATCGTGCGGCAGATGCTGAAAAAGTGTAAGATCGAGGACGCTGGGGAGACGGATATGCTCCATGGCGACTTGGTGGATATCTTTACCTTTGAGGCGGAGAATAAAAAGGCACAGGCAGAGGGCAAACGGCTGGCTACAGCATCCCGTGTGCTCTTAGGTATCACCAAGGCTTCGCTATCCACAGATTCGTTCTTGTCGGCAGCCTCCTTCCAGGAGACCACTCGTGTGCTCACCGAAGCAGCCATCAAAGGCAAGGTGGATCCGCTCATCGGCCTGAAGGAGAACATCATCATCGGTAAGCTCATTCCTGCGGGCACGGGCATGAAGTGCTACAAGAACATCAGCGTAGTGAAGAATGTCCCCAATCAGGACATCTTAGAACAGCTGGATACAAGCCGAGAAGAGGTTATCGAATAGGGGGCTACGGAACCGGGGGCTACGGAAGTGTGTAGACTGTGATCAAGACGGACGGCTTGTACGTGTATGTTCGTGGCCTTAAGACTGCTATCAACCATAAGTTAGAGGCACAAGGGCTGTGGACATAAAGGCTGGGAGTGCAGAGGTACTTTCTCATTGGAATGAGAGCTACTAGCAAGTCTGGCACAATTAAAATATATGCCGTAGTTGTGTGATTAAGTGTAGAGCTGGCAAAAAACGCCGGAAAGGAAAAATAAAGGTGGCGGGAGTTTCTGCTCCCGCTTGCCTCGTTGACTGTTGAAACAAAGGAGGAATTGGTCAAGTGGAAAGAGATCAAAACTGCCCTATTCGGGATACAGAGATCTGCAGCTGGGCAGGAAGTGAGGGGTGTGAGTTTTGTTACATTAAAAATTCCAACCTCAAGGATGATGAAAAACAGCAGATGCTTGACAATTGGAAAGTGACGATCAGCTACATTCCAAACGATATTGACAGTGTACACACCAGTGAAACCTGTCAGTTCTGCAAGGGCGAGCCCAACAAAGCAGATGGAGGGTATGCTGTGATCGATTTAGTACATCCAGAGCCAGAGTATAAAAAGGGAATGTTCTTTGGATTTGGTAAGAAAGTGCGCTCTTCTGTTGGGTCGCTCATTCCTCTGCACATGAGTGTGTGTAAAGAGTGCAAAAAGCGGTTTCGCATGGTTGAGTGGATGAGATGGATTGTGGCGCTCATCATCATTGCCATAGGGATAGGCATTGCGTTTATTCCAGCAGTTTCCGACTTTCTCACCAACCAACATGCGGGCATTGCCTATGTGTACATCATCGTGTTATGCTTACTGGCCTATGGGGTAGGAAAATGGATCAGCTCAATCTATGAGAAGAAAGTCTTGGAGAAGATGATCTTGCATGTGGCTGATCACAGCATGATTCGCAAGATGGAGGCACTGGGATGGAGTGCATTCCAGCCCAATAAGGAGACGGGTTATCGCGTCGGCTTTGCCAAAGAAAAATTGAGAAAAAACCTCATGATTAAGCCATAAAAGCTATTGACAGAGCGGAATTGCTAATGATAAAATATAATCCGTGTGCTTTGCTTGTTTGTTTGAAAAAGGAGAGAGGGTGAATCTCATTTTAGAAGAAGCTGAAAATAAAGTAGTAGGCCTAAAACAAGTTCTGCGTGCAATACAAAATGGAACAGCACAAAAGGTGTATTTAGCTGCCGATGTAGAGCAGCATATTAAAAATGATATTGAACAAAAGGCGGCAGCATTTGATGTGCCCATTGAAATCTATAGTAATATGAAGGATTTGGGGCAGATGTGCAAAATAGATGTGAAAGCCGCATGCGTTGCAATTTTAAAGTAAATTCCTTATCATACGGGTTGCGAGGGATTTGAACATATATTATTTTTTGGAAGATTGCCAAGGAGGTGCAAAATAGAGGATGCCTACAATTAATCAATTAGTAAGAAAAGGCAGAACCACTGTGGAGGGGAAATCCAATTCTCCTATTTTAAAACAATGCCCACAAAAAAGAGGGGTTTGTACTGCTGTTAGAACAATGACACCAAAAAAGCCAAACTCTGCACTGAGAAAAATTGCCAGAGTTAAGCTGACAAATGGAATGGAAGGTACTGCGTATATTCCTGGAATTGGACACAATTTACAGGAGCACTCGGTTGTTCTCATTAGAGGCGGCAGAGTGAAGGACCTACCTGGTGTGAGATATCATATCGTTCGTGGAGCTCTGGATACAGCTGGCGTGGCTGATAGAAGACAGTCCAGATCGCTTTATGGCGCAAAGAGACCTAAGAAATAAGAATTTTAGAGATTAAATGGAATAAAGGAGGGAAGAACATGCCAAGACGTGGTGGAGTTCCCAAACGTGAAGTAATTGCAGACCCTATTTATGGTAGCACTGTAGTGACAAAGCTGATCAATCAAGTGATGTACGATGGAAAAAGAGGGACTGCTCAGAGAATATGCTATGATGCATTTGAAATTATTAAAGAAAAAGCAGGTAAGGATCCATTAGAAGTATTTGAAGCGGCGATGGAAAATATCATGCCTGTTTTAGAGGTTAAGGCCAGAAGAGTAGGTGGTGCTACTTACCAGGTGCCAATTGAAGTCAGACCAGATAGAAGACAAACTCTTGGAATCCGTTGGCTGGTGCTGTACTCCCAGAAAAGAGGAGAGAGAACCATGAAAGAACGGCTGGCAAGCGAAATCTTAGACGCTGCCAACAATACTGGAGCCAGTGTGAAAAAGAGAGAAGATACTCATAAAATGGCAGAGGCAAACAAGGCATTTGCACACTACCGCTGGTAAAGCTTTCCCCCCTAGGGGGGAATTGTATTTGCAGAAATTTTTTTGATATAAATTTTTAAGCTTTATTTGCGAAAGGAGGCATAAAGTGCCTAAAGATTTTCCTTTAAGTAAAATCAGAAACATCGGGATTATGGCCCATATCGACGCGGGAAAAACCACGACCACCGAGCGTATTTTATACTATACTGGTCGTACTTATAAAATCGGTGAAACCCATGACGGCGCCGCCACCATGGACTGGATGGAACAGGAGCAGGAACGCGGCATTACCATTACTTCCGCTGCAACAACCTGTTTTTGGAAAAACCACCGCATTAACATCATCGATACGCCGGGTCACGTTGACTTTACCGTAGAGGTTGAGCGTTCGCTCCGCGTTCTGGACGGCGCAATTACGGTATTTGACTCGGTTGCAGGCGTTGAGCCCCAGTCGGAAACCGTCTGGCGTCAGGCCGACAAATACGGTGTTCCCCGTATTTGTTTCTGCAACAAAATGGATCGCATCGGCGCCAACTTCTACCGTTGTCTGGACATG
>CAJJPW010000082.1 GCA_905193725.1 uncultured Eubacteriales bacterium | reverse complement strand
TCTAGCACCCTTGGACACTTGGAGAATCAAAGGAGCGTTGGTCTCTTTTCCCGCTTCGGTAATCCCCTGGATGATCTCCATGTTGTTTACGTTAAATGCGCCGATCGCATAGCCGCCTTTATACGCGTCTTTAAACATTTTAGTTGTTGTAACTAATGGCATTTTGTGAAATTCCTCCTTCATACTAACTAAACTATATTATATATACATTTCCAGGTAAAATGCAAATAAAATCACAAATTTACATAGAAACTTTTGTAATAATTTATAAAAGGAGGTATAATTTACTGTGAGTGCAACGAAAATAATAAAAATTCGAGCTCAAAACCCAATCATAATGTGTGCTAGATAGTAAAATACCGCCGTTTGACCGGCTGGCAAAAGGAGAAGATTCATGGGAAAGTTGATTTCGATTGTGATCCCCTGTTATAACGAACAAGAGGTGATCAAGCTCACACACGATAGAATGATGAAACTGGATTTAGGAGAGGATAAGAAAGAGATCATCTACGTGGACGACGGCAGCAGGGATGATACCTTGGAAATTCTAAAGGAGTTCGCAAAGGAAGATACGAGCGTAAAAGTCATCAGCTTTTCCAGAAATTTTGGGCACCAGTGCGCGGTGAGCGCCGGTATGGAGGCGGCTGGTGGCGATGCGGTGGTGGTGATCGACGCAGATCTGCAAGACCCGCCTGAAGTCATCCCCCAGATGATAGAAAAGTGGAAACAGGGCTTTGATATCGTATATGGAAAGCGCACTAAGCGCAAGGGAGAAAGTGCCTTTAAGAAGTTCACTGCCTTTTGCTACTACCGGATTTTACAGATGCTGGGTGGACAGCAGATCCCCACAGATACAGGGGATTTCCGACTGCTGGATAAACGGGTAAACGATACCCTATGCAGCATGAAGGAGAGTAACCGGTTTTTAAGGGGCATGTCAGGCTGGGCTGGCTTTAAAAGCACCCCTGTGGAGTTTGTGCGAGAAGAGAGGGCCGCTGGGCAGACCAAGTATACCTTTAAAAAGATGATGAAGCTGGCGGGCAACGGCATTACTGCCTTTTCCGATGTGCCCCTCAAGCTGCCCCTGTACTTTGGCATCCCGCTGATGGTGCTCTCCATCATCTACTTGATTGTCTCGGTGATTTTGTGTGCCACCATTGGTTTCCCTTACCTGCACATTCTGTTCTCCTTGGTGTTTATGCTGATTTCCGGCCTGTTTATCAGCAGCGGAGTGATGGGCATCTACCTGAGCAGAGTGTATGACGAGGCAAAAGGACGGCCCAACTACATTATCGACACCAAAATCAACCTGTAGAAAGTGAGAACCTTAAAGTACGCTGTGTACATGGAAAAATGATGAGAATATACTTGAGGGCTAGGGAAACCTCCAGCTTAGGAGACGGGTACCGCATTCAACCTAATAACGGGAGATACCACGCCTTGTCCCATTGATGGGAGGGAGGCCCTTTATTGAAATTTCAAACCAAAGGAGTGATTTACAATATGACAGACGAACGGATGAAAACACTGGCGCATAACCTGGTAACCTATTCCTGTGATGTACAACCAGGAGAAAAAGTGCTCATTGAGACCTTTGATGTGGAAGACACTGTGGCAGAAGAGCTGATCAAAGAAGTATATAGGGCAGGGGGCGTCCCCTTTGTAAACTTGATTCGCCCCAAAGTGCAGAGAGAAATGCTCATGAACGCCACCAAAGAGCAAATCCAGTTGATGACAGACTGGGATTGCGAGAGAATGAGAAATATGGATGCCTACATCGCCTTCCGGGGCAATGACAATTCCGCAGAGTTGGCCGATGTGCCAGAGGACAAGATGAACCTCTACCAGTCCATCTACTCCAAAGAAGTCCACAGCAACTTGCGGGTGCAAAAGACAAAGTGGGTAGTGCTCCGTTACCCCCACTCCTCTATGGCGCAGCAGGCCGTGATGAGCACCCGGGCATTTGAGGATTTTTATTTCAAAGTGTGCAATTTGGATTACCGCAAGATGTCCGTGGCGATGGACAGTCTATTGGACTATTTTGCAAAGACGGAAAAAGTGCAGCTCAAGGGTCCAGGAACGGATATCACCTTCTCCATCAAAGGCATAGGCGCTAAAAAATGCGATGGAAAGATGAACGTGCCCGATGGGGAAGTGTACACAGCGCCAGTACTCCACAGCGCCAACGGCACTATTTCCTTCAACACCCCCAGCTTTTATCAGGGTTTCAAATTCGAAAATATAGTGCTCACTCTGGAAAATGGCAAGGTGGTCAAAGCAACTTCCAACAACACCAAGCGGATTAACGATATCTTAGATACCGATGAGGGGGCCCGCTACATTGGGGAATTCTCCCTAGGCGTAAACCCATACATCACCCAGCCCATGGGGGATATTCTGTTTGACGAGAAGATCGCTGGATCCATCCACTTTACTCCTGGCAGTGCCTATGACGATGCGGACAACGGCAACAGAAGTGCAGTCCACTGGGATTTAGTGCTCATTCAGACCGCCAAGTGGGGTGGGGGCGAGATCTACTTTGATGACAAGCTCATTCGCAAGGACGGCATTTTTGTAGTAGATGAGCTGAAGTGTCTCAACCCAGAAAATTTGGTTTAGTGGCTAGCCAGCGAAAGCTTTCGGTGAGATATATAAAGAAAGTGATAAAAATTATCACGAAAATGTTATTTTTAGAAATTATATCTTGAAAAAGCCTTTGCCATAGAGTATACTAGTACGTGTGAAAATTTGCACAACTCCGGGGGCCATGTGAAGCCGGGGGCCATGTGAAGCTAAGGGTCGTAGGAGCTAACGGTCGTAGGAGCTAACGGTCGTAGGAGCTAACGGTCGTAGGAGCTAGGGCTAAGATATTTACGTGGAGGTCGAGGATCATAGAAGGCCGGATAGAGTGCCGGCGGGTATAGAAGAAAGCCGAGGCTACGCTAGAGGTAGAGTGATCCGAGGGCTGTATGAAACCGAGCCATGTGCAGGCTACACGAGGAGCGATTGGAAATACAGCGATGGTTTGGCATTGCGGCTTTGCTCAGGCTAGTGGACAGAAGAAAAGCGTATTTATTGCCCAATGGGCTAGGACGCTAAAAGAGACATTCAATAAATGAACATAAATTTAATAAAATTAAGGAGGAGTCATTTTATGGCGATTAAAGTTGGAATTAACGGTTTTGGTCGTATCGGCAGATTGGTTTTCCGTGCGGCAATGAAAAACCCTAATGTAGAAATTGTTGGAGTAAACGATCCTTTCATCGATCCTGCTTATATGGTGTACATGCTCACCTATGATACCGTACACGGCAGATTCGACGGAGAAGCAACTCATACAGACGATGCGATCATCGTAAACGGCAAAGAGATCAAAGTATACGCTGCGATGAATCCTGTTGACATTCCTTGGAAAGAATGCGGCGCGGACTATGTAGTAGAGTCCACAGGCGTATTCACCACGATGGATAAGGCAAAAGCTCACCTGGAAGCAGGTGCTAAGAAAGTTGTCATCTCTGCTCCTTCTAAAGATGCTCCTATGTTCGTAATGGGCGTTAACAACAAATCCTACACTAACGACATGGATATCGTATCCAATGCATCTTGCACCACAAACTGCTTGGCTCCTTTGGCAAAAGTGATCAACGATAAATTTGGCATCATCGAAGGCCTTATGACAACCGTTCACTCCACAACTGCTACTCAAAAGACAGTTGACGGACCTTCTAAGAAGGACTGGAGAGGCGGTAGAGGCGCTGCATTTAACATCATCCCATCTTCTACTGGCGCAGCAAAAGCAGTAGGCAAGGTTATCCCTTCCTTAAACGGCAAGCTCACAGGTATGGCATTCAGAGTACCTACCGCTGACGTGTCTGTAGTAGACCTCACCTGCCGTCTGGAAAAGGCAGCTACCTATGAGGAGATCAAAGCTGCTATCAAAGAGGCAAGCGAAGGCGAAATGAAGGGCATTTTAGGCTATACCGAAGATGCAGTAGTATCCTCTGACTTCATCGGCGATCCCAGAACTTCCATTTTCGATGCAGAAGCTGGTATCGCATTGAATGACAATTTTGTCAAATTAGTTTCTTGGTATGACAACGAGTGGGGTTATTCCAACAAGGTTGTGAACCTCATCGAGTACATCGATTCTGTAAAATAATTTATGATAGCAATAGAAAAACTTCCTCTTACGAGAGGGAGTTTTTTATTGCCTCATTTTCACTCAAATGAGATACGGCTGATTACCTATTCATGCTTTAGATCTTACTATCTCTTTTGTACAGCTTGGGTAGTTTTACAGTGCACTATCTGATCCAGCAATTAAATTCAATACATAATAGTGGGAATTTTTGTAAAATATAGTAGATGTATAGATTTTAAAGGTGTATTTCGCTATAATAGGAACGGCGCATTTCCAAATTGGCATGGCAAGCAGGCAAATGTACTTGTAAGCTGGCGGTTGTGTCAAAAGAGCGGATGAAGTGCTTGCGGTTATAAATGTCATTCTAGTGTATTGACTGATTTTCCTATTTTCTTTGGCAAGGTATACCTTTACAAAGAATGAAAATATATTTCATATTTGGTGAAAAGAAGGGAACATGCACGATTTTTTTCTGGAAAATCAGAGGAATTGTAAGTTTTGTAAAGGTATAGGATGACATAAGAATGAAATATTTGGTGAGGGAGATATGTTATTTTCCAGTACGATTTTTCTTTTTGCATTTTTGCCCATTGTGCTAGTCGTATATTTTCTACTGCACAAACCATACCGAAATTATTTTTTGCTATTGGCGAGTTTGATATTCTATGCCTGGGGCGAGCCCAAGTTCGTCATCGTCATGATCACCTCTATCATCGTCAACTACATCTTTGGCCTGGTGGTAGATCGGTATCGAGAGGATCGGCGCAAGGCAAAAGCCTGTTTGATCGTCTCCATTATCGTCAACTTAGGACTGTTGTTTGTGTTTAAATACCTCAATTTCGCGATCAGCGTCATTGACAGCATTTTTGGAGAGATATTCCCACAGACGAATATCCCTCTGCCCATCGGCATTTCCTTTTTTACATTTCAGGCCATGTCATATGTGGTGGACGTCTATCGCAGAGAAGTGGACGTGCAGAAAAACCCCTTTTATGTGGGCATGTACATTGCCTTTTTCCCTCAGCTCATCGCCGGCCCCATCGTGCGCTATAGCACCATAGAAAAGCAGATCAAAAAACGCCAAGTGACTTTAGATGGTTTTTCCTATGGAGTGAAGCGCTTTCTCATGGGATTTTGTAAAAAAGTGCTGCTGGCAAATACGCTGGCTGTGGTGGCAGATGAGGCCTTTGGCATTACCCAGGTGGGCGAACTGTCCGTTGCCTTTGCCTGGCTGGGCGCCATTTGCTATACTTTTCAGATCTTCTTCGATTTTTCAGGATATTCGGATATGGCCATCGGCCTAGGCCACATGTTCGGATTTAAATTCCTAGAGAATTTCAACTATCCCTACATCTCTCAGTCAGTCTCCGAGTTCTGGAGAAGATGGCACATTTCTCTGGGCACCTGGTTTCGAGATTATGTGTACATCCCCTTGGGGGGCTCACGGGTTAGCCGAAAATCTCGGCTGGTGTTCAACCTGTTTGTGGTCTGGATACTCACTGGCGCTTGGCACGGGGCCAGCTGGAACTTCATTCTATGGGGGCTACTGTACTTTGTGCTGTTGACCTTTGAAAAACTCTCCGGTTATCCTGAGAAGTTTAAAAGCAGGGGAGCGAAAATAGTTTACCGAATTTTCACTCTGTTTTGCGTGGTGATTGGCTGGGTGTTATTCCGTACAGAGGGCCTGGAAAACGCGCTCAATTACGGCGCAAGCATGTTTGGGCTGGCGGGAAACGCGGCGATAGATGATCTGACCCTTCGGTATTTTGGGGAGAATTGGGTCTACCTTTTGGTGGCGCTCCTGTGCTCCACGCCGCTGTTCAAATACCTGAAGGAGAGAGCTCAAAAAAAGCCCCTGCTGGATCACACGGCAAATGGGTTATCCGTAACGGTGTATTTGGGCCTGTTCCTCTTTGCCGTCTCTTTCCTGGTGATGGGGGCGCACAATCCGTTTATCTACTTTAACTTTTAGAGGTGATGGTTTTGAAACAGACGAGGAGAAAAATAACCAGTTTACATATTTTAACAGTGTGTTTTCTCGCCATTTTAGCGGTGTTTGGCGTGATGAACTTTGATACCCTGCTAGCCGATATGTCAAAAGTGGCAGAGGGGGAAATGGAAAGCGTGGATGATGCCATCGATAACATAGAAGCTGATTATAATGAGGAGTTTTTTAGAAAGAACGACTTCCTCAACGTAAACGGGTTGGTGAATAACTGGATGGGCGTGCGCGTGTTAAATGAGAGAGCCAAGCTGGATAATGGTCAGCTGACTTACTATTATACTGGTGGCAGTGTGGAAGAGAACAGCCAAAATCTCATCGCCCTAAACGAGTTTTTACAGCAAAGAGATATTCCGCTCTTATACGTGCAAGCGCCATGTAAAATAGATCCAGATGACCCTCAACTGCCTGCTGGTGTAGAAGATGATACCAACGAGAAGGCCGATGAGTTCCTCGATCAAATAGAAAAGGGTGGCGTACCCTATCTGGATCTTCGGGAGGAAATGGAGGCCGATGGTCTAGATCACTACTCCATGTTCTTCTCCACCGACCATCATTGGACGCCTAAGGCGGCTTTTTGGGGATATGGCAAGCTCATAGAGTATATGAATGAACAGTATGGATATGAAATTGACAGCTCGTACTATGATCTGGAAAACTACAATGTGCAGACGTATGAGGACTGGTTTTTAGGAAGCCATGGAAAGCGCGTGGGCATTTACTATGGCGGGTGGACGACATTGATGTGATCACGCCAAAATTTCCTACCAACCTAACGTTTACTGCGCCCTCACAGGATATCGAACGGACAGGCCCATTTGACCAAAGTATATTGGCACAAGAGAGAATAGAGACCAAAGATTATTTTAATGGTAGTCCATATACAGTTTATACTGGGGGAGATTATGGCCGCAGCACCTACCGCAATGAACAGGCGCCCTGCAATAAGAAAATTCTTGTAGTGAAGGATTCTTATGCACTCCCTGTGCTGGCATTTTCCTCGCTCTGCTTTGAAAGTATAGATGCCATTGATCTGCGGTATTTTAAAAGTGAGACCTTAGTCAATTATATTGATCAAACCAATCCAGATGCAGTGGTAATCTTTTATACTGTCCCCAATGCTTCTGATGTGCTAGAGGATGAAATGTTTTCCTTTGGTCTGTGAGGAAAACGATTTGGGCAAGTGGCTTTGCTGCAAAGAACTTTAGACCTAGAACAAGTGGAACTATTTTAGAAAGCGGTGTGGCCTCAAGTGTACGGCCAGAAAAGCAGGAGAACTTTTCTTAAAAAAATTTTGGCAAGTAGCTTTTACTTCGAATTATGAAAAGAGCTCAGCGCTGTACTATCATTCGGGAAAGCAGCGACTAGAGCTTTTTTGGTATTTGCCATATGGAAGCGATGAAAAGCGACATAGCTAATTGATAGTTTCGGGCTGCCATTTGGGTGCCATCTGCCTGATAACAGTTACGTTGCACCGGCTCGTGAAAAAAAGAATTTAGCTATAAAAATGGCAATGTGAGAATACTTAAAGTTAACGAAGGACATCAGAGAATTATTCTCTTTTTTATGTGATATCAGGTAAAATAAAAGCGAAATGTGAAATATTATTCGTAATATAACGAACATTTGTGAGGGAATCCCATAATAATTCGTATTTTATATTGACTTCTTTCGCCGGATTCAGTACTATAATATTGTAGAATAATATGCAGAGCTCACGGAGGATGAAGAGATGGAGCAGGCGGGAGAGCAAAGAGCATATGGAAGGGAAGCCTCTTTCACAAAGGATCTCATATCTATGGCAGATATGCTTTTTCCCTCTACCATTGCACTCGTTGGCTTTGCAACAGCTACATCGGCATACTCAAAAGTGGGAAATGCTTTGAAGAAACAAAATAGAGTCATCATTATATAAAAACCGGCAAAATTGTCGGCTTTTTTTACTTACAAGGGGGGCTAATGATGAAGGGGGCCGGTGCTGAAAAGGGTTGGTACTGAAAAAGGCTCGGTGCTGAAAAGGGTTGGTACTGAGAAGGACTGTGTTAAAAAGGATCTAAGTAGTTAAAAGAAGCCTTGATGGATAGGGAACCTAAGTTTTAAGGAGAGCCTTGTTGATTAGAAGGACTTAGTGAAAGGGCCGTATCAATGGAGAGCTTAAGTTAAAAGGAGCTTTGTTGATTAGTGATTAGAGAGCTAAGTGCAGAAACCTGCTGGTGAAAGGGTTTTGCTGGTGAAAAGGAGCTTCCCGTTTCTGAGAAAGCCGATTGGCAAAAGGGCAAAGTAACCAGTTTAAAAATGATACATAATAATATTTTTTGATAGATAGGGAGGAACTCACATGAAAGTTGCAGTCATTATGGGATCATTAAGTGATTTTCCCGTGCTGAAGACCACAGTAGAAGAACTGAAAAAATACGGCGTAGAAGTGGATACACGGATTATGTCCGCCCACAGGACGCCTCATTTGGCAGCGGAATACGCCGGGCTCACCGGCCAAGAACTGCTGCTAGACCTGTACTGCGGCGCGGGGACCATCGGGCTTTCTATGGCACACACGGCCCGC
>CAJJPW010000081.1 GCA_905193725.1 uncultured Eubacteriales bacterium | reverse complement strand
CCTATCAGGCCTCTATGAAAAATACACTGGAAAACACGGATCATCTGCTGGTGCGGCAGGGGGAAGTTACGGAAATCCTCACCAAAGCCGGACAAGTTACCGGCGTAAAAACCGCATGTGGCGCTATTTACCATGCGGGGGCAGTGATTGTGGCAACAGGCGTGTATTTAAAGAGCAGAGTGATCATCGGCGAGGTAAATTTTGAAAGCGGCCCTGCAGGACTAGCGCCAGCCAATCACTTGAGCCAATGCCTTATGGATTTGGGATTTGCGCTCCAGAGGTTTAAGACCGGGACGCCTGCCCGCATAGACCGAAGATCGGTGGATTTTAGCAAGACCATACCACAGTATGGGGATGAGACCATCATTCCCTTCTCCTTTCTCTCGGGAAATATACAGCGCAAGCAGGTTCCATGTTATCTCACTTACACCAACGAAAAGACTCACGAGATCATCCGCAACAACATGCACCGCAGTCCGCTGTATAGTGGCGTCATCAAGGGAACGGGGCCCAGGTACTGCCCTTCCATTGAGGATAAAGTGGTGAAATTTGCCGATAAGGAAAGACACCAGCTGTTTTTGGAACCGGAGGGATTAGATACCAATGAGATGTACGTCCAGGGCATGTCATCCAGCCTGCCCGAGGAGGTGCAGATACAGTTTTACCGTACCATTGCAGGGTTGGAGCAGGTGGAGTTCACGCGCACGGCTTATGCCATCGAGTACGACCTGATCGACCCCCTTACGCTGCAACCCAGCTTGGAGTGCAAGCACATCAAAGGCCTATTTATGGCGGGGCAGATCAATGGTTCCTCGGGCTATGAGGAAGCAGCAGCCCAAGGACTGGTGGCAGGGATCAACGCAGTGATGAGCCTGCGAGAGGAAGAGCCATTGATACTCACCAGGGATATGGCATATACTGGCGTGCTCATTGATGATCTGGTAACCAAGGGCACCAAAGAACCCTATCGGATGATGACCTCCCGGGCGGAATACCGGCTACTGCTTCGCCAGGACAACGCAGACGAGAGACTCACCCAGTTGGGTCGCCAAGTGGGATTGGTGAGCGATGCTCGCTACGACAGATTCATGTATAAAAAAGAGGCGGTGGAAAGGGAAATTCGCTGTCTGGAGGCACAGGGCCTATCCGACCGGGAGGCTCTGGAAGAGTTGAGAAAACTGTCCGGCGACGACACATTAAAGCTGGGCACGAAACTTGCAGCCCTGCTGAAGCGCCCACAGATTCACTATAGGGATCTTGAGAGCATAGGCCTTTGCCAGGAAGAGCTGGATGACGATATTGTCCGGCAGATCGAGACGAAAATCAAATACAACGGATATATCAAAAAACAGAATATGCAGGTGAGCCAGTTTCAGTCACTGGAGCGAAAAAAACTCCCAGCGGACATCGACTATCGGGAAATATTGGGAATCCGGTTGGAGGCCAGAGAAAAACTAAACAAGGTGCGGCCTGTAAACGTGGGGCAGGCCTCGAGAATTTCTGGCGTATCACCAGCAGACATATCTGTGTTATTAGTATATTTGTCAAAATATGGTAAAAACAATTAGGAGGATGGGATGGAAAAAGAGCAGCTCATGCAGTTAAAAGAAATATATCCCCAGTTGCCTGTGGGGGAGAAACAGCTTTTACAATTGGAGGCGTTTGTAAAACTGCTGATTCATGCCAATTCTATCCACAATTTAACGCGAATTGTGGATGAAAGGGAAATTGTGGTGAAGCATCTGGCAGATAGCATAGCGCCACTGGCTTTTGATCTCATCCCCTCTGGTAGCAGCGTTCTGGACATTGGCACGGGGCCTGGATTTCCCGGCATCCCTCTGCAAATTATGGATCCTACCCTGCACATGACTATGATGGACTCATCGGAAAAGAAAGTGGATTTTGTAAAAGAAGCGTGCAGCGCACTTAAGCTCCCTGCTCAAGCTATTTGGGGAAGGGCGGAAGAGATGGCCAGACTGCCAGAGCACGAGGAAAAGTATGACATAGTGTGTTTTCGAGCGGTGGCAGCGCTGAACATTTTGTTAGAGCTTGCCAGCAGATATTTGAAGGTAGGGGGGATGCTCATCGCCTATAAGGGAGAAGGAGCCATGGCGGAGGCTGAACAGGCGAAAAATGCGGCAAAGCAGCTGGGCTTTCATTTTGAGCGCGTAGTCCACAGCCAACTGCCGAATTTAGATCATCAGCTGCTTTTGTTCTGTAAAACCAAAGAGACGCCATCTAAATACCCCAGAAGATATGCACAGATCAAAAAAACACCTCTATAGCAGATAAAATTTCCCTGGGAATGGGGAGTAGGCTTCGTGTGGAGAGTTCTTATGAATAGAGAGAAGCGATCCTTGTATAGCGACAGTGGTTTGAGGGGAAGGATGAATGCGCGAGTAGAAAAAATGAGCGCGGTTGTCTGAGAGGGAAAAGCAACGCTTTTCTTAAGGATGCATAATATATGACCGCACTTCTGGTGAGTAAACTTTTGGCTGTTAAAGCCGGCTTGGACACAAAATTTAAAGTGAGATAAGAAATGGATGTAGTTATGAAAAGGAGCGCAGTGGATGCTCTTTTTTTATTTGAAATGGAACACTATGTATATGGGGATGCCATTTCGTTGCTGAGCACGAGAAAAACCGCGAAAGATGGAGCGTCTTTTAAAACTTTTGTCAGATCTCTTGTACTTTTGTAACTCCCAGAGGATTTGAAGAGAAGGGGGCGAACTATATTGTTGTAAAACGAGAATATTTCCCGGCAAAGCAATGGAGTCTATTTTCTGGGAAATGCATCAATAGGAGTACCAAAGATGATTAAATTAAAAAAAGCGACGAACGAATTATACGATGAAATGGGTAAAAAGTCCTCGTATGTGATATTGCCCATAGAGCAGATTACCGCAAACCCCCACCAGCCCAGGAAGTACTTTTCCGCGGATGCATTAAACGAATTGGCCACATCCATTAAGACTTATGGATTGTTGCAGCCCATCACCGTAAGGCCAGTGCATCGAGACCGCTATGAAATTGTGGCTGGTGAGCGCCGATTCCGCGCCTCTAAGTTGGCTGGATTTACTCACATTAAGGCCATTGTGCTGGACGAGGCAAACAATGAGGATAGCGCCATGCTAGCGATGATTGAAAATATCCAGCGGGAAAACCTCCACTTTTTTGAGGAAGCCCAGGGGATTCAATGCCTTTTGCGGGAGCACAACTTCACACAGGAAGAGTTAGCCAACCGATTGGGGAAAAACCAATCTACCATTGCCAACAAACTGCGAATTTTAAAGCTCTCCCGGCAGGTGAAGAGCGAGATCATCAGCAATGGACTGACAGAACGCCATGCCAGAGCGCTTTTGCGGCTGCACGATGAAAAGCTTCAATTAGAATTGATCGGAAGAATTCGAAAGGACTATCTTTCGGTGAAACAGACCGAAGAATTGGTAGAGGCGGAGATTCAAAAAATCTATGGTGATGCACCCAAAAAACCGGAGCGTATGGTAAAACTGATGCGAAGTTACCAAATTTACGTCAATACAGTGAAAAAAGCGGTAGATGCCATCACTGCTTCTGGAATCCAAACGGATTTTAATGTAGAAGAGCAACCTGATAAGCTCACTTTGACCATCGAAATTCACAAGTAACCGTACCTTTATCCCCAATATACTTTATAAGGGCAGCGCATTGCGCTGCTTTCCCTTTTATTGAGAATAATTTTCAACGTTTTTTTTTAAAAAAGGCCAATGGAGAGTTTGGATAGACGATCTCTTACTACATGAGGGCATAATATACAGAAACACCTCCGGTTGCGATGTGAAATTGACGCAGACCACGATAATATTTGAGCAGATAAAGTTTAAAGCATTTGCGAGCGCAGTATACGTTATACACAGATTTGCTCAGCAGAAGATGTCAACTTGCTAGATGTTATATTCACTTGGTTTTAAAGAAAAGAAATTAATGGAAAGCAAATGTTTCACGTGAAACATTTGCGCAAATATATTTGAAGAAATGTGTTATTAGCTACGAATCGTAGCCAAATAGTTGCTGGCAATCCTATGTGTTCATTACAATAATGGTGGGAATGAGTACGCGCCAGCATACCAACTGTCTATGAGAATTGATGATTTCCATTTTTTTTAGTGGAACCCGCAATGACAAGTGATAAAAGTGAAAATACTAGAAAGCATTTGGCTTTAATCAGTAATTAATTGATTAGAGAAAAGAGGTGAGCATCTCATCGTAATCCACCCGATAAATCGCTATGGGCAGGGATAGACAGGTGATTTGAGATGTTTCGCGAGATAAACCGAAATTTACAAATAATCGTGGAGAAAACTAAAAATTTTTCCTTTTCTCGACAATTTGCTAAATCTCCGATTGTTGACATGAAAATACGTATGGATGAGAGGATTGGGTGGAAAGAGAAACTTCCGTGTTTCACGTGAAACACGGAAGTTTCTCTTTTAAAACTCGCGCAAATCAAGTATAATGGTAGTTGTTGAAAATGCGAAAAAGAAGGGGGCAAAACTGTTGGCCAAAATAGTAACTATAGCAAATCAAAAGGGAGGCGTGGGCAAGACAACCACTACGGTAAATCTGAGTGCTTGCGTGGCAGAAAAGGGAAAAAGCGTACTGTTGATCGACTTAGATCCCCAGGGGAACTCCACGAGTGGTCTGGGTATTAACAAACACAGCGTGAAAAATTCCATTTACGACGTATTGGTCAACCAGATGGACCCTAAACAATGCGTTTTAGATACTATGTTGCCCACTTTGAAAGTCATTCCCTCCAATATAGATTTGGTAGGAGCGGAAATCGAGATGGTCTCCATGATCTCAAGAGAATTGATATTAAAAAGAGCACTGGATGAGATCAAAGAGGAGTACGACTGCATCTTTATCGATTGCCCTCCCTCACTAGGGCTATTGACCCTCAATGCTCTTTCTGTGGCAGATAAGATTTTAGTCCCCATTCAATGTGAATACTACGCATTAGAAGGGCTCTCTCAGCTGATTAATACCATCAAATTGGTTAAGAAACAGTTAAATCCCGCCCTGGAGATCGAAGGGGTGGTACTCACCATGTTTGATGGCCGGACCAATCTCTCCATCCAAGTGGTGGAAGAGGTAAAGAAGTTCTTCAAAAATAAGGTGTATTCCACTATCATCCCCAGAAATGTGAGGTTGGGGGAAGCCCCCAGCTTTGGGTTGCCCATTATCAAGTATGACGATAAGTGCATTGGCGCAGAGGCATACCGGGATTTGGCGGAGGAGTTTATCGACGGAGCAGGGCTGTAAACAAATAAAAAGCAAGATGTAAAGTAAAAGGTGGATCATATGAAACAAAGAGGATTAGGGAAGGGATTAGGCGCGCTCATTGACAGCATGCCTGAGAGTATAGAGCCAGAAAAAAAGGAAACAAATCAGCTGGATGTGAATGAGATCGATACAGATAGGAAACAGCCCAGAAAGAATTTTGACGCAGAAAAGTTAGAGGAGCTGGCAAATTCCATTAAAGAGCACGGTGTACTGCAACCCATTGTAGTCAACCAGGTAGAGGGTCGGTACCAAATTATTGCGGGCGAGCGGAGATATCGCGCGGCGAGAATGGCCGGACTGAAAAAAGTGCCGGTGGTGATCAAAAATTTTGACTCCAAAAAAGTGCTGGAGGCATCGCTGATCGAGAACATCCAAAGGGAGGACTTAAACCCACTGGAGACAGCAGACGCCATAAGAATGCTCATGAGCGAATACCAGCTGACCCAGGAAGAGGTTGCGCAGAGCATCGGCAAATCCCGCAGCGCTGTGGCAAATTTCCTTCGGCTGCTGGAACTCCCAAAATCGGTGAAGTCCCTGGTGATATCCGGTCAGCTTTCGGGAGGACATGCTCGCTGCTTGCTCTCACTAGGCAGTAAGCAGGCAATGGAGAAGCTGGCGAAAAAGATCATCGAAGAAGGGTTATCAGTGCGCCAAGCAGAACAGTTAGTCAAGGAATTTGGCAAGGAGAAACCTGAAAAAAAACAGAAGGCATCTTTGCCGGAAATTTCGGATGCAGAGGAAAAGTTCACCTCTCTATTGGGCACGAAGGTGGCCATAAAGGGCAGCACCAAAAAGGGAAAAATAGAGATCAGCTATTTTAGCTGGCAGCAGTTAGATGACATCTATGCCCTATTGAGTAAGATAGAAAAAAACTAAATTTATAAATTGCTGCAAGGCCATAGAACCTTCCATGGCCTTTTTTTATAGCAGTCTATGATCTACAAATATTTAGGACGTAAGAGGAAAGTTCTCACCAGAACGGCTCGCAAAAATTGTGGCAAACTCCCATGATAAAGGGTACGAGGGGGTGAGAACGCTTCAGCATTTATAAAATCAACAAAATATCCAAATATAGGAAATTTAAAGATTAAAAAACGGCAACCCGAAAAGGGTCACCGCTATTTGTATATAGATATCCTATATCACGCCAGAGATGCAGCCCACAATGAAGTTGGAATTATAGAACAGGCCGCCAAACGCCGAGCTGTTGAGCAAATCCGTTAAAAAGGCCACAGGGAAAAGGGAGAGGATAATGGGAACGAGGGCAAAGGGAATAAAGGTAAAGAAGATGCCCCGGAAGATGCCCACCGCGCCGCCGATCAGATTATCGTAGTGTTTGAGCACGGGAAACTTGAGGGAGTGATCCAGCGCATTGATGATCAGATTAAATAAAACGATAAAAATCAGGAACAAAATGATAAAGGAAATGATGTTCACAATTACATTGACCATGGTGTAGTTAAAATACTCTCCCACCGTGGTCAGTCCTTGGTTTGCCAGCGCCTGATTTTCGATATTCTTGGTGATTAAGCTGTTAAAAGGCTCAGAGACATTGGCACTGGACATGATGTCATGCAGAGTGGACTGAGGCAAATCAGCCACAAGGAGTTTGGACTGTTCAAAGTCGGCCAATTTTTCCACGCCTTCGGTGTAGAATGATAGGGTGTTGTAAAAAGAAGATGCCGCAATACCCTTGGAGAGAAGGGGATAGAATAGCAACGAAAAGAGCCAGGAGACAAAAAAGGAAACGAGTTTTAAAGTAGAGGATAAAAATCCTTTTTGAGCACTAAATACCAAAAAGCATCCTATGATGAGTAAGATGATAATGTCAATAATGTTCATGCATACCTCCTAAAGCGGCAAAATATAGTAATCTAAATTCGATTGAATGAGCAAATGGCCGCTATTGAGTTTCTGAATGTTGTTAATAGGCATTTCAAAGGTATGGGTATTCTCTAAAGTACCGTTGATATTATAAGTGTACATGGTCTCCGAGTCAAAGCAATAGATCTTGTCATTATTTGTGACAATATAGGCGATCTCAGGCGGCAACTGAATGGAGATCTCCTCTAGGGAATTGGAGACTACGCGAATGCTATCTGTGGGAAGATAGTCGTTACTTTGCCGAAGCTTATAGACAAAGCCGATGTTGCCATCGCTGGTAACCACGTCAATGGGTTCGAGGCCGTACACCGTCAAACTATCTAGCTCTTCGTTAAAGTAGTTGTAGTAGTAAAGCTGGTTGGTGCTGGAGGCCACAATATTATCTTGGTCGAAATAGACTTTCTCAACTAAAGTATCGTTGATGTCGATTACACCGGTAATGGACTGGCCCGGTGCATAGGTGGAAATACGGGAAATAGGGGCAACTCCAGAGGTGTCCAAAGTGAGTACCCAAAGGGTATCCGAATCCCGGGTGAATCCAAAATCTAGCACGCTTTCTGCCTGAAGCTCCACATCGTCTATCTTGGTACCCGCTTGGTCAAATACGATAATGTGAGGAGAAGTAATCCCCTCCTCGTTGGTGAGCGTAGTGAGATAGGAGACATGCTCTAGCCCACACCGCACATCAGCGATCTCGTTTTCTGAGGTAATGGCAAAGAGATTTTCCTTATTGGTATTGAGAACCTGCAAAGTAGTCTTGTTGTAGGCACAGATGAGATTGTTGCTCGCTGCCACAGAGAGATTATCCGAGGGCAATTTGACAGACCATACGTCTTTACCACTGTAATCGGTTGAGACTAATACATCCCCATCCAGTGTATAGAGATTGGAGTCACTGGAGAGAATCTGTGTGGTAGAAGAGGCGTTTAACCTCACCAATTGATTTTCCAGCTTGGAAGAGCCAATCAAATATATCGCGAGCATCGCAATTAGCGCGACAACAGCCAGGCATGCTACAATGAGGATGAGCAGCCTGAGTATCTTAATTTTGCGGCGGCTCTTGCGGCCGCGAGAAAATGAATGAACGCGATTATACATGGAACACTCCTATTGATAAAATTCCATTCTACATTATAGCACATGAATGTGAAGGTATTGTAAACAATTGTAGAATCGGTATAACTTAATAAAAATTCTATAAAATGGGCCGTAATTCCTGCAAAAAAACAAAAATAAGCGCAAATCTAGGCACATGCCAGGGGACAGCGTCATACGGCGCCACGAGACGAGAGAGAGCCTATCACTATTATGGGACATAAGTGGAATAAATATACAGAAATTCTAAAGTAAGTAAAGGTAACTGGGGGAAAATATCTAGAAGGGCTTAAATATGAGGGAGATGATGATATAATAATAGGTAGATAATTATAAAAGGAGTAAAAAACGTGCACTTGCTGGAGCAACTTTCAGAGCAGCTACAACCACTGGCCAGCCTGTGGCGGGCAAGAGGAAGCTGCC
>CAJJPW010000080.1 GCA_905193725.1 uncultured Eubacteriales bacterium | reverse complement strand
TAATGATAGAAAGTACTCATAGTAAATTTTAGCAGGTGGTCATGTGAAAGAACATACGTCCAGTGCTTTAGCTTTACAGGAACTTTTTAAAAATCCCCCGCTGAATCAAGCAAAGCTCATCGCTGGTTTAGGGGGAATTTCTAATACAATTGGCCGGTTTGGCATTTTGGAGGCGCCAGACTCTGTCGACTTTGTCAAGCCCAACGAATTTTTGATTTCCACTGGTTATATATTTAAAGACGCCAACAACTCTCAGCTAGAAATCATCCAAAAGCTCAAAGAGGTGGGAGCCAGTGGTTTGGGTGTGAAGTTCTCTCGCTATATTCGAAAATTAGATGACAGCGTCATCAAATACGCCAACGAGAACAACTTCCCCATTTTTGAATTGCCGGCGGATTCCACTTGGTATGAGATCTGTGCTGTGCTCATTCCCTCTTTTCCCACTTCAGCCAACAATACAGACTTGCCCACAGCACATGAGTTTGAGGAGATTTTAGAGATTTTGCCCAATCTCTCCACTCCATACGATATCGTCAAACAAATCTCCACGCACATTCACTATCCCTGTGGCCTGGTGGATTTGGGAAGAAGTATCAATATATGTCACCCCTATAGTTTTATCCAAAAGGATAAATTCGCCCACTATCTGGAAAATGAAGCCCGCACCAATCTTTCGGGTTCCCATGTGTTTCGCATCCAACCAAAAGAAACGGGCAGTTTTGTAGTGGTGACCATCGATACTCAAAAGCAAAATTATCTAGTTATCCTAGAGCAACAGCCTCTTTCCGGGGATTTTATTACGCTGCTGAAGTTCCTGAGCTTTGCCCTCAACGCTAAGCTTAACGATTTGTTTTCCAACAGCCAAATGCATATAGCAGCTAGCAACAAATTCTTACTGGAGCTTTGTGCATCGGACCAATTCACGAGCGAGGAAGTCCACGCGCAAGCGACACAATTGGGGATTGACCTTACATTTCCCTGCGTTTTCTGCTGGTGCAAAATCAATTATCTTCCACAGACGCTGGAGCAGGAGAAGAACAACTATATTTTGAATATTGCTGCATATTTACAGGAGCTCAATATCAAGATGCCCGTTCTTTGTGGCTTTCAAGATGTCTACCATCTGTTCTTCTTAGTGAGTGCCAGTGAAGAGCAGGATTACTCTACTACTATCTCCTCCCTCCTGCAGCAACTGACAAAAAAATATGATTTTCTCGGCGTAAATATGGGGGTTAGCAGTATCTGTGCATCCCATAGCGATATGAAAAGAGCTTATCAAGAGGCCACAGCTGCCTGTAAAATCGGGATCAAAGTATCACCAGAAAGCCAGGTGTTCTATGCCACAGACCTGTCTATCTACAATATTTTAGATTCCGCTGATTTTTTGGAGAAAGTGAAGCAGTCCATTAAAAAGTATATCGACCCGCTGATTTTAGTGGACCGTAAAACATCTAATCAGCTGCTTCAAACTCTCAAAGTGTACTTTGACAGCAACCGCGGCATTCGCAAATGTGCCACTTCCATGTATGTGCATCACAATACCATTCGATATCGGCTCAATCAAATTGAAAAAATTACAGGGCTCAATTTAGACAACCCCAACGATCTCTTTTTATTAGAACTGTGTCTCAAATGTATGCCTCTTTTGTAAAGAAGATTTGGCCCGCCTATTTTAATGTGCGATCTTTTGGCTTTTCCTTTCGTCATGATCTGATTTTATTTTGTTTTTTCTTCCAAAGGGGATTTGCAAAAAGATCCCTTAGTCTTTGCGATTAACGTTTTAAAGCCCCATCTCCGCTGCTAATTATGAGTGTATTGGAAGGGGGAGCAAGTATATTTGAGATTTGATGCATTCCATTTTCCATCGTGCCGTTTGGGTTTCACTTTATCATATGCGCTGTAATAATGGTATAACTAGATGCGTGAATGGTTATTTTCATCCCATCTATTTCACAATACCAATTTTTCCCTCGCCTTGCAATATGGCATCTCACATCTAAAATCTTATTTTTGCAATACGCAACAACATCACCATCGTTACATTGCAGATTTCTCTTGATTCTATTGATGCCCAATTCAGTCGTGTGAACTTTATCTATATTGGAAAGCAATATTTCCTTATCCACAAATGATCAACTCCATAAATTCCGCCTTTACTCTGATTTTATTGATATTGCACTCATATTTCACTTTCTCGTCCACATATTTTATGCTTTTAAAAAGCACAGCCACTATCGGCTGTGCCTATTTTATCTTCGTCTTTAATGAGCCTTTTTTATGCTGGACGTTTCTGGGAGAACTTTAAGCAAGCGTCCCTCATTTGGTACACTTTAATATTCCGCTAGTTGATTAGACGCTATTTCCCGCTTTGGGAGTACACCTTATATGTGGTTACCCCAGAGGACAGTTTTTCATTGGCGGCTTCCAGCGCCTGTTTTTCCTCTTCCAGCTGGTTGATCTTATTTTCCAACTTTTCAATCATAGCGTAGAGATCTTGGTCGTCCTTTTTCTGCTCTTTGCGCTGGTTTGTGAATAAGTCGTTTAACTCCTTCACCTGCTGAAATCTAGAAGTAATCGTCTTGAGTTCCCTCTTAACGTCGTACAAGGCAGCTTGTGTCGCCAAAATATCTTCTGCCAAGCTGATTGCCACCATCATATTCATGGTAATGGTAGAAAGGCCTACATACTCTTTGTTGATCCTGTCGATTCGATCATTGACAATTTTGGCCACACGAAACACATAATCCGTCCCTTCTGTAGAGAGAAAGGAGTAATCCTTGCCACCAATTGTCACGACTGTTCTCGTTTTTTCCAAGGCAATCACCAAAATTCATCTATATTTATTTTATTATATACTAATTTTCTACAAAGCACAACATATATTTATAAAATAGGCGTTTTTTCGAAATAAATACCAGATATATTTTCACAATACATAGAAAAAGTGCCCCCTCCCCTTTGGGAACGGAGCACCTATTATTTTGCATCTCTTATGCTCTTAAAAGATCACTTTTTCGGCGGATTCTTTGGCGATCATCTGAGCCAGCTCACTTGCATCAATATTGCCAATCTCCCCCTCGCCTCTTCTACGAACGGCGAATGTCCTGTCCTGCGCTTCTTTATCTCCCGCTACCAGTATGTAGGGGATTCTCTCGTTTCTCGCCTCACGCAGTTTATAGCCCAGTTTTTCGTTCCGATCGTCTATGGAAAGGCGAAGCCCCAACTTTTTGAACTCCTGGCTCACCTCTTTTACGTACTGTGCTGCACTGTCAGTTATGGTTAGGAACCGCACCTGCTCTGGAGCAATCCACAGGGGCAGCGCACCGGCGTATCTTTCGATCAGCATGGCCAGCGTTCTCTCATAGCAGCCAATGGAAGAACGGTGGATAATGTACGGACGCTTCTTCTGATTGTCTTTGTCGATATAAACCATGTCAAACCGCTCTGCCAGCGCAAAGTCGATCTGTACGGTAAACAGCGTATCCTCTTTGCCATAGACGTTCTTAAACTGCACATCCAGTTTTGGGCCGTAGAATGCTGCCTCGTCATCCGCCTCTACATAATCTAGACCGATTCGGTCCAGAATCTGCTTCATGGCCTTTTGTGTAGTCTCCCAAGCCTCTGGATCGTCGATGTACTTCTCCTTGTTGTTAGGATCCCATTTGGAGAACCGATAGGTAACTTCCTTTTCAATCCCCAAGCATTTCATCATGTAGTGAATGAGATCCACCACGCTGTCGAACTCCTGCTCCAATTGCTCGGGCGTACAGATGATGTGGGCGTCGGACAGAGTAAACTGCCGTACCCGAATCAGCCCGTGCATCTCACCGGATGCCTCGTTTCGGAACAGGGTAGAAGTCTCGCTATAGCGGATGGGGAGATCCCGGTAGCTGTGGTGCCCTGCTTTGTAGATCATGTACTGGAAGGGGCAGGTCATAGGCCGCAGCGCCAACACTTCTTCGTCCTTTTCCTCATCTCCTAAGATGAACATCCCATCTTTATAGTGATCCCAGTGGCCGGAGATCTTGTATAAATCGCTCTTGGCCATGTAGGGCGTCTTGGTAAACACATATCCTCTCGCTTCTTCTTCGTCCTCTACAAACCGCTGAAGAATTTGCAGCACCTTGGCTCCTTTAGGCATCATCAGCGGAAGCCCCTGGCCCACGGCTGGGTTGGTGGTGAAGAACTGCAATTCTCTGCCCAGCTTGTTGTGATCCCGCTTGACGGCCTCTTTTCTCATCTCGATATACTCGTTGAGTTCATTTTGGCTTTCAAAAGCCGTGCCATAAATTCTCTTGAGCATTTTGTTTTTCTCACTGCCCCGCCAGTAGGCGCCTGCTGTCTGGAGCAACTTCACATTCTTTACTTTGCCTGTAGAGGGCACGTGGGGGCCTGCACACAGGTCTACAAATTCTCCTTGCTGATAGAAGGAGATCACTGCATCCTCAGGCAGGTCTTCAATGAGTTCCACTTTATAGGGCTCATCCATCTCTTTCATCTTGGCAATGGCCTCTTCTCTGGGCAGTTCAAATCGCTCTAACGGCAAATTTTCCGAGATGATCTTCTTCATTTCCTTTTCGATCTTATTCATCTCCACCTCGGTGAGCGGATGATCGATGTCAAAGTCGTAGTAAAAGCCGTCTTCAATGGCAGGGCCTATAGCCAATTTGATCTCTTTGCCGTAGATGCGCTTTGCCGCCTGTGCTAGAACGTGAGAGGCGGTGTGGCGCAGCGCCAGCCTTCCCTCCTCCTCTTCAAAGGTCAAAATCTCCAAGGTGCTGTCCTCTAAAATGGGCATTGTCAAATCCCACACCTTGCCATTTACTTTAGCACATAACGCCTTTTTGGCCAATTTGCTGCTGATCTGTTGGGCAATTTCCAGTGCTGTTGCCCCTTCCTTTACCTCTCGCTTGGATCCATCTTTGAGTGTAATCTGCATTTTTTGATCTCCTTTCTCCACATTTGCGTCATAAAATTTCTTTATTCCCCCAAACGGCTGCTGCCCTCTGTGTCATTTATCATCTTGTCTTCTCACAACAGACATTGGGCAATTTACTGCAATAAAAAACGCCCCTTCTTCAAGGGACGAGTACATCAAAACCCGCGGTTCCACCCTACTTGTAGTAAAACCAACTCTCCTATTTTAACGCCTATCGGCGGCCTTGCTCTTTTGGCGGTCTTCACTTTGCCCTCCATAAAACCCTTTCAGCAAACGGGTTTCTCTCTTTTCTGGAGGCCGTTCCAAGCTACTGCTTCCAAAATCCATACGCAAAGTAATGCTCTTTGATTGCTATTCATTATACCCTTCTCGCCCGCATTTGTCAATGGAATTGCATCTCATTTTAATCTTCCCCATACACTCGACCAATGAACACCTTCTGTATCAGTTCCAGAAGTTTTGGATCCACCTCTTGGGGCTGTTGAATGTAGATGCGTTCTGGAGCGATATTGACTAGCTGGCTGAGCACTAGATCGTTTTGTGAAATGTGAGAGGCTTTCATCTCCTCTCCAGAGATATCCAGCCGCAGTTCTAATCCGGAGCGATTATACAGGCGAAGTACGCCAATGGAATCCCGCCGTAAAAATACCTGGTCGATCCCCGGGTCCTTCATGCTGACAAAATAGCGCAGTAATTTGATAAACTCCTCTTTTTCCTTTTCCAGGATATAGTCATCCAGGCATTCCTCCAATCTCTCCATCCATCCCGCCAGATAGTCTTTCATCCGAAACCGAATGAATCCCTCCAGCGTTAAAAAGCCATTGGCGTCCTGTTCAATATATTGGATCAGTCTGCTTTTAATATTCTCCCGCATGTGAAAAAAGGGACTTTCCTCTTTGGCAAACCAAATCTGTTTGAGTGTATCGATGAGAATTTCACATTGCTCGTTTTCCGGAATAAAAAAATAATTCTGGCGCAGTTCTCTCACGATATACCGCACCTGCAAGTTTTCGATAATGATATCTGTGAGTATTTCTGCAGTTTTTTCTACTGCATCATCCTCCCCACAGTCTATGTTGATGTGTCGTGGATCGATGGCCGAAACACGCATCGAGCGTTTTTGGTCTTCGGTCAGTCTATTATTAAAAAGTGATTCCAAATTTAGCCCTCGGTCTTCAATGCAGATACCCAACTCCAACATGTCTATCTCCCTCATTTAACATTGCTGTTTCTCTTATTAGGATATGCCAATCATAAAAAAAACGTTTCTCATAAATCACTTCTCTTTACTATCTTTTGCTGCCGTTATCTAGTATTCCTCAAAACAGATAAAATCAGTTTGGCGATTTATGGAATTTTTCTAAACAAAAAACAGACAGTTCGTGCCTATTGCTCTCCTTGTCTGTTTTGCTCTTTCACTTTTAACTGTAGGGCCGACTTTAATCCTCCAGTGCCTGTCGGAGCTGTTTAAAGTACTTTTGTCGGTCTTTTTCCCACTGAATCGGCTTTTTATTGTTGTCTGCAATGATGCTTCTCGTAATGCTTTTCAGTGCTGCACACACCGACTGAATGCCCGATTCCCATAAGAACTCCACTTTGGCCTTGTTTTTAAAGATCTCAGAAAATTCGTTGATCAGATCTATTTTGATATCATATGCTTTTTCCAAAAACACATCGTCAATTTTCTTAAAGTTCGAGCCCTCCATCAGGCGGGATTTATAGTAGCGGATGTACGACTCAAAATCATCTGCATTATTGCCCCGCTCTATGGTGAATAGGATCAGGAAAAACAGATGCCAGTGAAAGTCCACATTGATCAGCTCACCACAGGCCCCTGCCACGTTATTTAGAAACTTGTCTGCATAGATCAGTTCCCGCTCAAATTCGATCTCCGTGTTGAACTGTATATTGTGCTTGGAGATGTTGTTGATCAGGTAGAACATATTGAGCAAAATTCGCCCGTAATCGTCCAGATCCGTTGCGTTGTTCACCTTAAAGATGTACTTCACAATGCTATCACAGCTGTGTTTGAAGTTCACCGTAAAGCCCATCTGTTCCTTCATCTTGTTGGCGAAGGAGTCGTAGATGATTTTGGAGAGAGTGGCCTCTACCGATTGCTTTCTATTTTTCAGCTGGGAATTATCCTCTCGCTTATACCGATTGTATAAAATATGCAGCTGGCTGTCGATCATGTTGAGGTTCTTTTTGATGGAAGTCATCAGCTCTCCCACAAACTCATCCATAAGCATGTAGTTATTGTTCTTATAGATGACCTTATGCTCGATCTCCCCCCAAAACATGTTGACCAAGGATTTGATTTGCAACTCAAAATTGACCTTTGCATTTTCATGGAGGTAAATACCATCTATCTTGTAGATATCAAACCCATTTTTCTGTTTCTGAGGCTGTTTATCCTTGAGCTTAAAGCGAATCTTTGGTTCTTTTTCATTATAGTAGTACACATGATCGTCTGTCATCTTACACATGGACTTTAACAAACTAAACACATATGCCTCGTCATCGATAAATTTGCACTCTATGCGAATTCCAATGATATCTTGAATATTGGCGAGCAGATCCTCTTTGGAACTGTACTTGCGGTAATAGTTATTTCGAATGAGCTTTTCTCGAATGCTCTCAGATGTCTTAATGCGATATCCCACATTTAGTGTGTATTTGCTCTTAGGTGAAACTTCGTATAAAAAAAACCGCTCCAGCTTATATGCCGTCTCTACAAAAATGCTCTTATGATCCTCATAATATTCGATGATTTCATCAATAAACTTGAAAATTTGAAGTTCCATCCTACTCTCCTACTTTTCTACAATTACAATCTTATTATAACGGCCGTATGGGATTTTACAAGTTCTCCCGGCACAAATTCACATAATATTTATAATGTCCTCACAAACTCAATCTCATCTTTATCATCTCATTGTGAAGGGAATAGAGGAAGATCTCCAGCGCCATGCAGGCAAATACCTCCACTAGACTGGTGCCAATGCCAAATTCACAAATCAAAAACACCGCAGCAACGCCTAGCATTATCAAATACGCCAGATATCTTTGCAGGCTCATGTTCACCCACCGGGATAGTTGCCATACCAATAAAAACATCCCGCCCCACAAAAAAATGGGGGTTATTTTTGCAAAAATACTGTGCATGCTGGAAAGTAGCGGAAGGCTCTCCGGCAAAAACGGCAGCAATACAGTAATTAATAAGGCAATACACGATATGTCCAGCAGCGTCCGCGCCAAAACTAACCTTTTTGATACCTGTTCCAACAAATGCTGGATATAAATCGTCAAAAAAACGCTGTTTAAAATCGCCCATAGGATAAACGATGTTCGATATTCCTGCCTGTTGCCAATGCTAGAGAAGTTGGATTGGGTGAGAGGTTCTACTTGGGCAAAATCCCCTAAATAAATGGGCAACACCAAAAACAGGATTTGAATCATTCTCCACTCTGCTATTTGTCTATGAGATGCTAATACACCGAATTCGCTTTTCATATTTTCACCGCTCAGGGGCTTTTTTCTATTATACCATAAAATCCTGTGAGATAGCAGTCCACATTTTTTGTCTTTTCGGTGTTAAGAGAAAAGAGCCTGGAGAAAAGATTCTGCCAGGCTCTTTATGGTCAATTCCATTATGGGAACACTTTATTTGCCCTCTCTTGCCGCCTTTACCGCTGCAACCATCTTTTTGCCAATTTCAGTGATGGATTCATAATCCCCCGTTTTTGCGCCAGCAGTTAGGTGGCTACCTGCTCCTACTGCCACAGCACCGGCTTT
>CAJJPW010000079.1 GCA_905193725.1 uncultured Eubacteriales bacterium | reverse complement strand
CCGTCCACCACCTCATTTTCTCCTGCAACAGCCGGCTGCTCCGCTGATGTGCTACAAGCCCCTAAGCATAGGATCATGGCCACCATCAGTAATATGCTGACAAATTTTTTCACTGTTTATTCCTCACTTATCTGACTCAAATACACTCTCATCTACTGTGATGTTAATCTCCCCATCTCCGGGTAACGTCACCACCAGTTTATTCACCTGCTTGACGGAGGCACCTTGGTTCGTCTCCGCAATGACCCGCAGAGGGCCGTAGGCGTTACCCGCCATGCCAGTGTATCCCTCATGGCTCTCGGTATCCACTAGCGGGTACCCGTTGATGGCATAGGCGATGATCAGTTTTTTCTTGGCGCCATTTTCATCGGATACACCTTCCTCAAACCCCTGCTTATAGAATACACTCAGCAGGTCATTTTTGTATCCATCGGCAGCATAGGCGGTTATGGAGATAGGGTCGTCAATCCCTTCCACATCTCCCGCAAACATCTGGATCAACTTCCAAATATCCACTCCCTCACAGGTGCCGATATCCAGTACCGAATACTCGTCTCGCACGATGATCTCTTTGAGGCTCTCCAGCTGCTCTACCGTAAAGGTATAGCTCCATTCGCTGGCATCGTTTTTAATGACAAGCGTCATTTCATCATCTAAAAATTCCTCGTAGATATCGCTCATTTTGTGGCTCCAGGTGTCTATGTCGTTGGCTGTTACTTCAATAGCCACCACGTTTTTCACACATAAAGAGGCATTGGCATCCTGCTCATTTTCCTGCGGCATGATCAGCTTTAAGGGACCTCCGCTATTTCCGTAATCGGCGTCAAACCCTGCCTGATCTTCTGTTGCTACCAGCGGCCTGCCGTCCATAATATCTCCGTCCACCAGGCCCTTCCCATAGGCCAACATGGCAAATAGCTCGGGCTTTTCTGGGGACAGATAGTTTACATAATCCTCTTTTTTCAGTTGGGAGAGTGAGAGAGTGGTAGTCGTCCCATCTGCCGCGTAGACGATCACATCTCCTGCATTGTTTTTGATGCCCACTTCCATAAATAAGTCATAGATGGATAATCCCCGATAACGCTGCTGCTCTACATTTCCCTGTCCATCCAGCACGCTGAAGTCCAGAGTTTTGGTCTGGGTCTGCTTGCTCTCCAGTTCTTCCACAGTGTAGGTTTTTTCCCCCTCTAGGCCTTCTCCATAAAGCCGCAAGGTATCCTGTGCAGCGCTCTGATATTCTGGCTGAATATGAGCATAGGCATCTGGCACTAAGTTTACCGTAATGCTGGTCACATTGGAAAGCGCCCTGGCGTTGCTGTTTTGCGGGTCTGTGCTGGGGATAATGACGCTTAGCGGCCCACCGCTGTTTTCCACCAGATAGCTTGCTGGTTCAGAATCCAGATACGGGCTTAAGGGAATGCTATCCACATATCCAGCAGAAGTTTCATCCGGCACTAGAGGCGATCCGTTTTTGGCAAAGGCAATGAGAGCCTGCATATCTTCCCGTCCCAACTGGGCATTGTAGCCCGAGCGGAACAGCTCTTCCAGCGTTATGGTCAGACTATCCTGTCCATTGGAGAAGGTAACAGTGCCATTGGTGCCTGGCAACCCTAAATAGTTCATGAAGAAGTATTCTAAGTCCACCCCTTCATAGCAATCCGTGGTATAGGTATCTCCCTGTTTCACCTCATAGGAGTCCTTCACATGGGCCTGCTCTTTCTCATTTTCCTCAACCTGCTGTCCATAGACGATATCCTCTACATCGCCCACTGTCAGGGTGCTATTCATGAGCGTCTGCCCATCTTCGCTGTTCACCACGATAGCAAGCTGATTTTGGGCCAGTTGGTTTTGGGCAGATACATCGGTGTATTTGTGGGTATTATAGAGCACATCTTCTCCCACGATCACGTCGCTTAAGTACTGCACCTGATTGGAGCCATTGGCATGGTTGTACTGGGTTTTGCCAAATACCACCCGCATGGGGCCCCCACTATTGGATAAGCCAGACAGGTACTCTGCATCCGTTTTGTTGATGGTATAGGGGTAGTTGTTCACCCCATAGGCCAGCAGCACTGGGTATCCTGTGTCCACCAGATCTGCGTTGGATGGCACATAGCTGCCATCTCCTAAATCTGCCGCGTTTTTGTTGTAAAATCCAAAGGCGTCGGGATAGGATAAGGTGTCCACGGAAAAAGTCTCAGAGGACTCCTTTCCATCTGCCGCGATAAATTTCACTAATGTGGTCCTCGCCTTTTCCAGACCCATGGTCTCCGCATCTTCCATGCCTAGATATTGCAAAAGTTTATATAGGTCCAAGCCCTCGTATTCGTTCACATACCAGTAGGATGTGTTGGCCAGGCTGTACTGATCTGAATATCCAATACCACCCTCTACCACTTCACCATTTTCATCATAGGAGACCAGATTTTCCAGCTCTTCCACAGTAAAGTTGAGCTCATACCCTAGAGCGTCTCCTCGAAAGGAAATGAGGTAATCGGTATATTTAGAGGCCCCATAGGAATCCTCCGACTTCCCCGTGTGTTTAAAGCCGGGCTCTTCCTCTTCACACAAATACACGTAGGCCACATTGGTAAAGGTGTCGTATCCTTCGTTGTTGCCATACTGATCTAAGTCGTACACTAGACGGATGCAGCCGTCTTCATTATCCAGCTGTTCATTGTAGCCTAAAGAGTGCTCTCCCTCCGTTGCTGCGTCAAACACAAAGGGGGCAATTTGTTTTTCATCCACCGTTCCTATTCCATACGCCAGCAAAATAGGAATTCCATCCTCATGAGCTTTGGTTACATCTTCCAGTGTAAACTCTCCAATGGTAGCCCTGTTGCTGTTTTTTAACACTACCTTATAGGCGGAATCTGTGAGCACAATGCCATTGTCCCCATCTACCATGTCATTTAATAGGTAATAGAGATCCATACCTTCATAGATAAATCTCCCTGTGGAGTCCTCATAAATTCCACGGCAGAATCCCTCGTTATGATTTTCTAATTCTCGAATGGAGAGTGGGATGCTGGTAACAACGGCGGGGCCCTCCACTGTAAGGGTAGCGCCTGTTATCGCATCGATATTATAGGGAAGGGTATCGTCCTCTGTGATACCCCCATTATTGATGTGTTTATAGGGGCTTGTCTCAAAATTGACATTTGAAAAATCTTTATCTACTGTTGCGCATGCGGAGCATACTAATATGGAAAGTACCATAAGCACAACAATGGCAAATCGACACCTATGTTTTGTCATATTTCCCTCCATCAAAAAAGCTGCACGAGATGCAGCCATTTCAAAATTATTTGGCTCATCCTTTCCACACTGGGAGGCAAGGCGGTTTCCCATCTTACCCTAACGTCTGCACCTTCATAGACGAGTCCTTAGAAAATACAGATCGAATGAATTGTTATGCTATAATCATAAATTTAAAGCTAATTTATGTCAATAGTGGTGAAAAAATTTATAATTTTTTGTCATTTGTTTGTAATTTTGTTCTCATTGGTACACTGTTTTGCTTTCATTTTATTGTTGTTTGCTAACTATATTTATCTCTATTTATTGTATTTAGAGGCGCCTATTGAGGTCCCTATTTTCTCTCATCGCACCTTTTTCACATCGGTTGCCCCAGGCGTCGATTAATCTGTCATCCCGGTAGACGCAAATCACCTCGCAGTTGTTGGCACACTTGCCACAAATCACGCCTCTGGTTTTAAAATCCGCCTCAGCTGTAGAAAAATCAAAGGCGGCTTCCCTCCTGCTGCGTCGGGCGAGGATGGCCACACCCAGCGCCCCTGCCAACGGCCCGTTTTCATCTACCAACACCGCTTCACCCAGTGCCTCTTCAAAAGCACGTACTACACCTATGTTTTTACTCACGCCCCCTTGAAATACCACGGGAGCGCAAATTTTTTTGCCCTTTGCCACGTTATTGAGGTAGTTGGTGACAACCGCTTTGCACAGTCCGGCGATAATATCCTCCCGAGAGTGCCCAATCTGAGCTTTGTGCACCAGGTCGCTCTCTGCAAACACCGTGCACCTTGCTGCTATAGGAGTGGGATTGTTGGAGGAGAGGGCAATTTCGCCAAATTCCTCTACCTTTACCCCTAAACGTCTGGCCTGTGAGGAGAGAAACGACCCAGTTCCTGCCGCACACAGAGTGTTCATGGCATAATCCACCACTACACCGTTGTCCACCAATATGATCTTGCTGTCCTGCCCACCGATCTCCAAAATCGTGTGCACATCCGGATGCACGGACATGGTTCCGATGGCATGGGCAGTGATTTCGTTTTTCACGACTGCGGCTCCTAAGATGGTGCCGATGAGCTTTCGCGCACTGCCCGTGGTGCCCACTGCCACAACCTCTGTCTTTTGACCTGCCAGCTGGGATTGCAGCGTTTCCAGCAGGCGCTTTGTGGCACCCATAGGGTCCCCCTCTGTCCATAAATATTCTTTTGCTAAAATATGGTTATCCTGATCGATTACCACTCCTTTTGTGGAGATCGAACCTATGTCAATTCCTAAATATCCCTTCATTGCTTTTCCTTTCTCATGACGATCATATCGTAAAACGCCTCCAGCCGTGTGAGAATCCCCTCTTCTCCCGTCTGGGAATCAAAGCTAAAATACAAAATCGGTATCTTATAATCCCTGCTGATATTTTGCAGCACCGGTACCGCATCGATTTCCGGTGTACAGCCAAAGGATTTTAGGTGTATGATGCCGTCATATCCCTCTTTGGCGCAGGTGAGCGCGCAGTCTATGGTGGACATGCTGGTGGTTCCCATATTGTATTTGGAGTACGCCTTTATTTTGCGGTGGACTTTTTTGGGTGGTCCATCCAGCAAATTGCCCGATAGGTTCATCCACCGCGCTACTGACATCCCCATCTTGGCCATCTCTCTTTCTATATTGTGATTGGAAAAGGAATCCATAATGGTATAGTACTCGCCCACAATCCCGATGCGCAGAGGATTCTCCGGCTTATTTAACGGGATGCGCATCATTTGCGCCATGCATCTTTCATAGAGGCGCCGCACCTCTCTGCTGTTTTGGGCCTTTCTCAGGCCTTGCAAAAACGTCTGGTGTACTGACTCAAATGCTCCCTTTTCTCGCTCAAACCCTATATTCTTTCTCAAAAAGTCCTCTTCCCGATCCATGCATTGGATCATCTGATAGGCCGCCAACCCTGCTGTTGCCGCCTTTTTCCACGAGAAGTGGGGGTTGATCCTTTTGAGCTCTGGCAAAAAGGTGAGGGGCTTTGCATAATTCACCCGATATAGGTTGATAAATTCGAATTCATACCCTAAGTCCCGCAAAATCTGTTCTTGAATTTCCCCATAGTATCCCAGGCGACATTCACCCCCGGCCTCGATGAGCATATTTGCCCCGCACTCCAGGGCTTCGATCATGCTGCCCAAGGTGTATTTAAAGGGCGCACAAACAGTATCTGGGCTGTATTTGCTCCCCAGCTCCAGCGTCCGCTTTGTCATGGGCGGTGGGACCACATAATCCATCTCCATGCCATGGGTGATGATGTGCTCAAAGGGAATATAGTAGTTGCCAAAATGGGGAAAACTAACCTTGTATCTCAAAATTCTTCTCCTGCTTCATGTGAATAATATCGATAAAGCTCTCCAGCCGCGTCTCTATCCCCCCATTGCCGCTCTGCACCTCCATGGTGAGTTGCAGCATGGGTTTGCCCTTGATGCGGCGCATAAGCAACTCGTTCACCAAGGAATCCGGGCCGCAGGGAAATGCGCTCATGAGGATGATCCCATCTACTTGGCTCTCATACATGTCTACCGCCCCGATCAGCTCTCTGCTCATCGTCCAGAGCACGCTGGGACTGAGGGCAGCGTAATACTTCAGCGCTTTCTGCCTTGAGGCATGGCAGGCCAAAAGGGGCGTGGCGCCTAACTGCCGGATAGCATCTAGCACCGGTTTTCCAATATACTGGTCGTTTGCCAAATAGGGGTGCGCCACTACTAAAATTTTCAGATCTCTGCTCTTTAGTTGCTCTTCTAGGGCATAGGCACGTCTATCACAGACATCCTGATAGGCTTTCCTTGCCCGGTCGTAGGCTCTGCCGCTTTCTGACCGTCTTTTTCCCATTCGTTTTCCCAGCTGCAAAAAGGCCTCTTTCTCCTTTTTTCCCTGTTTTTCGTCGATCTCACAATCTAAAAGAGAGGGTTTTTGCTCTCGAAACGTGTTGGCTACCAAGTCGTACAGCGCCTCGAATTTGGTGCACATGATGCCATCCTCTCCAAAATTGGCAATGCGCGGCACAAAAATACAGTCACACCTGCCGATCAGCCACTCTACATGTCCCATAAAAATTTTGGAAGAGAGGCAAGCTTCATCGATAGAGAGCAGTTCTCCCCGGGTTAGCAGATCTTTTGTGGTCTCTGGCGACAGGATCACCTGGCAATCTAAGTCTTCAAAAAAGGTCTCCCACATCTGCCCATACTGATGATATAAAAGAGCTCTGGGTATTCCTATTTTCATCCATTGGCCTCCCATATTTCAGCGCTAAAATTCATTATATCATAGCCCTTCCCTCTGGCACAATGGGGCTTTTAAAGCAGCACAAAAGAATCATTTAGCGGTAAAGTGCGTAAACTTAATCCTCTAACAAAATCGTTACGGCAAATAGAAGCCCAATAAATTAAGTGAAATGCAATACAATATGACGTTGGAATGATAAAAAAATATAATACAATGATGTAGCGCAAACACGCCCGTTGCCGCCCATTCATGATGTGTTTCCTTCAGCACCTTTTCTTCGTAAGACTCTATTTTCTACCATTGCCCTTTCTCAGCGTGGTACTGCATTCATCGTCGCACACATGACTTTAATGATCTACTCACATTCTTATCTGCAAAACTGTATTGTTCTTAGGTGAGAAGCGCCAACACAGCATAGCAGCATAGAGGGGAAACACACACTCATGGGGCGTCAATCCCGTTCTCCCTCCTTGTGGTCCAGCGTGACAGAATAGTCGTATAGATATTCAGGGGCTATGTCTATATCATCACTCCAAACCACGGTGTCTCCATCTGCTTTTGCCCGCATAAAAAACGCGGGGTTTTTAAGCTGTGCATAGATAGGTTTTTCGAGTAGCGGACGAGCATCAAATAATTTCCTTGAGCCATCTTCGAATGTAATAATTAATGTATAATCTTTTTGTGGATATACCTCTTTTACTACCCATTCAGGTATGCTCATACTATTCTCCTTTCTTTTACTAAAAATTTTCCTCTGTTTTGCATAGGAATTGCATCTTTTAGCCCAGTGCAGGTGCCATTCTAGTAATGGTGCCCAATTTTGGTATGATCTCTTTGGCCTCCATGAAAATAATCTTTGATCTTGCCAGGCTGTAGCTTGTGCTTAGTCCCACGGCTCCATCCCCTTGACATGCCACTGCGCTATTATACCTTCAACATTTTTGATGTATCAGTATCAGGCATTGGCCTCATCGTCTAGGGGGACACTATCTATATAGCAGCTGTCTGGACATAAATCCACCTTGTTGTTCCACTCAATATTACTATCAATATTTGGATCTATGTCCCATGCTATGCTATCTTGCTCGTCGATATAAACCCTGCGAAAGTTTTCAATATTGCAGAAAGGTTCAAATACCGTTCCTTTTTTCAGAAATGGCCTCATGTCATACAGCCGTTTTTCCTCGTTGTCAAAACTTATCGTCAAGGTAAAATCGTCATTTGGTACAACTCCAACAATGCGCTTTCGTCCAGCAGCGAAATATGCCGTCGTTTTTTCATCACATCCCATAGACAGATAATATTCAATGTTTTTGCCCATTCTCACCCACTCCTCTCTATCTCACAGACTCGATGAAGAAACACTCTTGACTGTTCTTTACAAATTTCAATTTCCCATTAACTCCTCCTAAGGTTAGCCTAAAGCGCCATTTTATTTTCTTGTTATTTTTTCTATGTCTGCTATTTTGATGGTATACGTTGTTCTTTCGCCGTCCGGTTCAAAAATAAAGCTTTTCAGGTCGTCATTATATAATATTTCGTCCCTTGTCTTCCACCCTTTAGCCAAACCCTGTCCAATTCCGACAATTTAATTTTGGCACATAACAGGTATCGGCTCGCCTCCTTTATTCCTCTACAATTTCCCATCTTCCACCCGGCGAACTACCATCCAGCAGTGCTGGGTTTTCCTTCGTGTACAGATAATCTTCGCCGCTGTCATCTATTACGCGATAATAATCTGCGTTTTCTTCCGTCGCCTCGTATATTTTCCCGTCGGTGAGACTAACGGCCCCGAAGCTTTCTCCGTCATATCTTAATTTCATGATTCCTTCTCCATGTTTTATCTATTCGTCCGCATAGTCAACGGCTCCCTCGTTAATCCACTGAAGCAGGGTTTTCCCTTTAAAAACAAAATTCTTAAGCATATCATCCGCGTCCTTATAGATCCCTTCTGTCTGTCCAGACACTGAGAAATAATGCGCGTATCTCCTTTACTTGCCCCAAGCTAAAACAAAGCATCCCCAATAAAAATATTTTAGTCAATGCCTATATTAATATTGTCTTTAAATTCTTGTAAATTATTGACCTTATTTCCTCGGTTAAAATCGTCAATAGCCAACCTTGCCATTTACTATCTCCTTGTTTTCTATTTTTCAATCCACGTACCCGCGGGGGGTGCGACCTTCTATCGGCTAAATGAAAGCGACGTGGTGGCCTTTTCAATCCACGCACCCGCGGGGGGTGCGACCTACCATCATACAAGGCTATGACTGCCGCGGCGCTATTTTCAATCCACGCACCCGCG
>CAJJPW010000078.1 GCA_905193725.1 uncultured Eubacteriales bacterium | reverse complement strand
ATGGCATTGCATTTGTAACAGAGGATAGAAAAAAAGAAGGGTTGGTACTCATCTTAAGTGTAAAGGACAATATCATCTCTTCCAATTTAAAACAAGTGGCCTCGAAATTCTTAGGGTGGATTAGCAAGAAAAAGGAAACCCAAATTACACAAAGGGAAATCGAGCGGTTTCATATTAAAACCTCATCCCAAAATACAGCGACCAAAACCCTATCGGGTGGGAATCAACAAAAGGTCATTTTGGGAAAATGGATGGCAGGAGAGCCTAAAATTCTCATTTTAGATGAACCGACCCGGGGAATCGACGTGGGCGCAAAGGCGGAGATCTACAGCATCATGAGGGATTTGGCGGAAAACAAAGGCATGAGCATTATTATGATCTCCTCAGAACTGCCGGAAATCTTAGGCATGAGCGACAGAACAATCATCATGAGAGAGGGCGTCGTGACCGGCGAACTGGATGAGGAAAACATGACCCAAGAGAGAATCATGTACTTTGCTACGGGAGGAGAATAATATGGCGAATGTGGAAAAAAATCAGGTAGCAGCGCAAAAAAACTCCAAGGAAATGCTAAAAAAATTCAGACCATTTATCATGTTTTTGGGGTTGTTTGTGCTCTTGTTCTTGCTAATTGATGTAGTACAATTGGGAAATGACTCGGGAAAGTTCATCTTCTTAGATGGATCTAATATCATCAACGTGCTCAATCAAATCTCCATGAATGCCATCATCGCCTTTGGTATGACGCTGGTGATCATGGTAGAGGGCATCGACTTATCGGTGGGCTCTATTGTGGCGGCAGGAGTCGTACTGCTTTCCATACTGTATGCAGACCTCCAGTTGGCAGTGCCGGTAGGTATTATCATCGTGATGATCGCAGGCCTTGGCATTGGGTTTATCAATGGAATTATCATTTCCAAACTGAGACTGCCGGCATTTGTGGTTACCATGGCCACCATGCTCATCTTCCGAGGCTTTGCCATGCTCATGGTAGATGGACAGGCGAAGTTCATTCCGGGCAGTGAGTTTAAACAGATTGGCAATGAGAATGCATTTGGCTTCTTACCTTGGTCAGTAGTAGTGATGATTTTGGCGTTTGTGGTGTTCCATTTGCTGCTCAACAATACAAAATTTGGCAGGCAGATCTATGTGATCGGCGGCAACGAGGAGACTGCATTGCTTTCAGGGATAAAGGTAGTGCCGCTAAAAACCTGGACGTATATGATAAGTTCCATGGCAGCAGCGCTGAGCGGATGTCTACTAGCCTCTCGGTTGGGATCAGGATCTCCAAATGTGGGAACAAACTATGAGCTAGACGCTATTGCTGCCGCGATTTTGGGCGGAACCAGCTTATCAGGCGGCGTGGGCACAATGATAGGTACCATTGCCGGCGCGCTAATTATCGGCATTTTAAACAACGCCATGAACCTGCTGGGACTTTCGTCTTACTGGCAGTATGTGGCCAAGGGGTTGGTGATCTTAGTAGTAGTGGTGCTAGATCGAAAGAGCCATGTGAAAAAATAGAGAGATATAGAAATACACGTGGATTATTGTGGAGTCTCTTTGTCATAAAGAGGCTTCTTTTTATTGCTACCCAAAATGATACACAGATGTATGATTCTATGCTATGATAGAAAAAATATAAAAACAATAAATATTCCCGTCTAATTGCAAATAAAGCGTGAATATTACGAGATTGGCTGGAAAAAGGCGAAGCAAAATGGTATAATGGCATACAGGTGTGAGAAGATACTTCAGCGAAAAATAATCTAAAGTGGGCCGTGCAGGATGATAGGGATGGCTGGCGTAAGACGAAAAAATGCTTTGTGAGGATGAAAAGTGAGCAAGAGGGATGTTTGGATATATTACCATCGATAAACCAGAGCTGAAAATAAAGCATTTTGAACTCTTTCAGTGCTATTACTGTGGACTATGCGGTAGGCTCCAAGAGAAATACACCAAAAAGGGAAGCTTTTTGCTCAATTACGATTTGACTTTTTTGTACATCTTTTTGGTGGGTATCTCTGAGCAGGACGTGTCCTTTGATCAGATCAGATGTCTGGGGAATCCCACTAAGAAGAAAAAAGTGGCGTTACATCCTTGCCTGGACTACGTAGCAGCGGCCAATCTGCTATTGGGCATTTTGAAGATGAAGGACGATGTGAGCGATAAAAAGAGCTTAGCCAAAAGAGCAGCTTTTCAAATATACAGAGGACAGTTAAAAAAGGCGACAGCCGCTTACAGTCAGATGGCGAGTCAGGTGGAAGAGCAGCTAGCAGAACTTGCAAAATTGGAAGGACAAAAGTGCAGCAGTATTGATCAGGTAGCGGATGTATTTGCCAAATTGCTGGGGGAACTATTCCAAAACAGCCCGGTAGAGGCAGATGGGCGTGTGCTCTATCAGGTGGGCTACCATTTGGGCCGATGGATTTACCTAATCGATGCCTATGACGATTTGAGAGAAGACCTAGAAGAGGGAACTTACAACCCTTATATCGAACGGTATGGCAAAGAGGTGATCCAAAATGACAAAATTGCGATCAAGCATGAGGTGGAAGAGGATTTGATATATACCTTGGCAAATGGAGCACTAGCCTATGAAATGCTGCAGTTTTACCGCAATAAGGACTTGCTGGATAACATTATATATCTGGGACTGAAGAAAAAAACTTATGCTGTATTAAATGAGTGCAACCATAAGAGAGATAGGAAAAAAGAGCATCAAATGATGCAAAAATTATAGAGTAGAGACACAATAAAAAAGTATCAAATTTGGAAGGAGTATTACGGATTAATGGATCCATATAAGGTATTGGGAGTAAGTCCGGGAGCGTCCCAAGAGGAGATAAAAAAGGCTTACCGTGAACTGGTGAAAAAATATCATCCAGATAAATATGTGAATAACCCTCTGGGAGATTTGGCGGCAGAAAAACTAAAAGAGGTAAACGAAGCATATAATATGTTGACAGGGGGCGGTGCTCAGTCGAATAACTCCTCCTATCAGGGGGGCTATAGTTCTTCTAGCCAAAACCAGGGTTCGACAGGTGGTTCAGCCAGCTTTAATGAGATCCGCCAAAAGATCCAGATGGGGGATTTGGCAACGGCTGATGCTATGCTGGATCGGATTGGAAGCCACAACGCGGAATGGTACTTTCTCAAGGGAACGATTATGCTCAGACGGGGCTTTTACGATGGGGCAAAACAGTATTTTGCTACAGCCCATAGAATGGAGCCAAATAACAGCGAATATGCAAACGCCTTTCAGGCTATGAACAGCGCCCGACAAGGGTATACGGATTTCTACGGCGGGGGTAACCGAAATGCAGCAGCTGGCGGATGCTCGGGATGCGATATGTGCGCTGGATTATGCTGTGCCGATACCTGCTGTGAATGCATGGGTGGAGACCTGTGCAGCTGTTGTTAGCGCCTAGACGCTTAAATGTATCAGATTGTGGAGGGAAGTATGTATACTGTACAACGAAAAGGAAGGGCGCAAATCATCAGCCTCTGTGCGATGTTTATCGCGCTGACAGTACTTTTTCTATATCTATCCACCATTTTGCCAACGGCGAAAATTTCGATGTTTTTTGTCAGCTCGGTGTTCGTAGGTGGCATCCTCATAGAGGGAAAGCCAGGAAGTGCCTTTTTAGTATTTATAGCCTCGGCATTGGTATCCTTACTCATTATTCCAAATAAACTCTATCTCATTCCCTATGTGGCCCTATTTGGACACTACGGTATTGGAAAATACTATTTGGAAAAAATCAAAGACAAGGTGCTAGCGTATTTTGCAAAACTGCTTTACTTCAATATTGGGGCGGCGCTCATCTATGTCTTAATCGCCTATGTCTTTATGATGCCCCAGATATTTACCATCCCCCTGTGGGTGCTCATTATCGCTGCAGAAGTGGCATTTGTGATTTATGATTTTGTATATTCGAAAATTACCGTTTTTTATGCGGTCACGATTCGGCCAGCGCTCATCAAAAGGTAACAAAGGGAAATATCGGGCAATTTTACAAAGAAAACAAACTATGATATGATGGAGTCACTGTAAACAAGAAAAAAGCAGTGGCAAGAATCAATAAAATGGATGGAAACCATATTGGAGAGTGTACAAAAGAAAGATAGAAGCAATAAAATACTAAGATTTTTCATCTACATTTTATCCAGACTGCTCATTGTGGCAATTTGTGCGGGCCTGATTTTATTGGCATTTTTTACGGCAATGTCTACAATGAATGCCTCTGTCATTTTACAAGATGGCCTAGGCAAACGGGCTAGCTATATGTTTTCTCCGGAAGATAGCGACAATGAAGCGGTATTTTCTAGACTGTTTACCAGCAAATTTCTCAATGAAAACAGTGTTGAGATGACTGAGAAATACGCGGCATTTGATATTACAGATTTTAATCAAAAGGTCTCTTCCCAATTCCGCATCGTATATCCTTGGGATACCAAAGTCACATTCCATGTGACAGAGATTGTGGAGGATATTGTAGGAGAACCCAAGGATGCGGAGAGTACTGAATCCGTTCCCGCCTGGGAAAATGGGGAATATGACATAGTCATGGTCAAAGAAGATGGACAGTGGAAAATCGATCAAATAGAAAAGACAAAAGATATTGTGTTGGAGGAAGAGGCCAGCGAAGAGCCCAGTGCAGTTGCCTCACCATCTGAGAGCCCAGTGACAAGCGAACCACAAGAGGAACGCACAGAAGCGGATGAGGTCTTGCCTGCTCATCTAGAGGAAGATAGCCCCACTGTTCAATAACTGAGAAAAGACACTGTAGATAAAAGGACGAATACAGCAGCAAAACGCTGCTGTATTTACTGTTTAGGAGGAGTGCGGGGGAATGTATTTTGAGAAAGACCAGCCGCCCATTTTTTTAGCGCCCTTAGCGGGGGTTACGGATTTGGCATTTCGAGAGATCTGCAAATGGTGTGGGGCAGACCTTACTTATTCGGAGATGATTAGCGCCAAAGGCCTGCTCTATGGAAATAGAAAGACATGGGATTTACTGACAGTGGGCAGGCAGGAAAAACGCATAGCCGTCCAATTGTTTGGCAGTGAGAGTAAAATTGTCGCACAAATGGCCAGGAAGATATGGGACGCCATGGGGGAAAAAGTAGTGCTCATCGATATCAACATGGGGTGCCCAGTACCCAAGGTGGTCAACAACCATGAGGGAAGCGCCCTGATGAAAAACATCCCACTGGCTGGGGAGATCGTCTATGAGACCAAAAAAGCGGTGCCCATCCCGGTAACAGTGAAGTTTCGCAAGGGTTTTGATGAGGAGCATGTGAATGGGGTAGAATTTGCAAAGGCCATGGAACAGAGCGGCGCAGACTGGATTACAGTCCACGGAAGGACAAGACAACAGATGTACCAAGGCAAGGCGGATTGGGATATTATCGCTCAGATAAAACAGGCGGTAAAAATTCCGGTGGTGGGCAATGGGGACGTCTTTGACGCGCCATCGGCTAAGCGCATGTTAGATCAAACAGGGTGTGATGGCGTTATGGTGGCCAGAGGCGCTCTGGGCAACCCCTTTATCTTTCGGGAAATCAAGGAATACCTGACATATGGAGCAGTGAGAACCAAACACACAGCTGCGCAAAAAATGGACTTGCTGCTTTTACAGGCCAAATTGGCTATCCAAGATAAACAGGAACCATTAGCTATGCGGGAGATCAGAAAACACGCAGCTTGGTATACCAAAGGAATCAAACACGGTGCAAAATACAGGGGACAGTTTATGCAGGTGAAAACCTATCGCCAGTTGGAAGAGCTCGTACGGCAAATGCTGCAAGAACTGTAGATATGCTATATTTTCTTCGGCATAAGATGGCGTAAAAATCTCTTGCAATTTGCCTAATGCCGTGATAAAATAAGAATACTGTGAACACAATGGGAGAACCAAATGAGGTTAGTTGCAGGGATGGTAACTGATCTGATGATATAATAGCAGTGGAAAAGTCCACAGAAAAAGTTGTGGGAGGAATCCGAAATGGACGTCTTATCGACGATTATAATGGTTGTATTATGTATATTTTCTGTATTTTTGATTGTAGTAGTGTTATTGCAGTCGGGTAAAAAAGTAGGCCTAGGAAGTATAGGCGGTGGCGCAGAGATGTTTGTTGGCAAACAAAAAGCAAGAGGCTGGGATGCCAAATTATCCAAACTCACAAAGATCGTATCTGTGACCTTTGTGATATTGGCAATTGCCCTTGTGTTGATTCAAAAGTTTGCTGCATAGGGAAAAAAACGAAGCGCCTTGTTAGGGCGCTTTTTTCATATGTCCAGAAAGAAAGTGAAAAGAGAGGAAAGATCAAGGCAATACTAATTATATGGAACCATTGAAAGAGATAAAACAGAGAATTTTAGAATTGGTAGAACAAACAGAGTATGTGAGGCCAGAAGAGCTTTTAGAAAGCCTGCCAGATCAAGATCCCCGGCAGATTTCCATGGCATTACATGCTTTGGAAGAGGAGTTTGCGCTCTGCATCAATAGAAAAGGAAAAATCACGCTGCCGGCGCATATGGGATACTATGTGGGCAATATTGAGGTGAAACAGGCCGGTTTTGGTTTTTTAAGGACGGGTGAGATCGGAGATCTGTTTATCGCCAAAAAGGATCTAGGTGGTGCCCTCAACGGTCAAAAAGTGGTAGTGCGCAAAAAGAAAACCTTTCATGGAAACAATCCGGAAGGGGTCGTGGAAAAAATCCTAGATGATAAGGCCGTGCAAGTGGTGGGCCTATTTACCCTGCAAAAAGGCAGCGCTTTTGTCATATGCGACGATAAGGGTATCCCCGACATCTTCATCTCAAAAGTGGATAACAAGGGCGCAAAGAACGGCCAAAAGGTAGTGGTGGAGATCACCAAAAGAGCGCGAGGGAAGAGGGCCCCGGAGGGAAAGGTCATAGAAATACTGGGGTATAAGGAAGACAAAGGTGTGGACTTCTTAAGCGTTGTCAAAGCTTTTGATCTACCTTATGAATTTCCAAACGCCGTGCTCATTGCGGCAAAAAAACTGAGCAGGGAACCAGGCCAGGAGGAACTGGAGGGAAGAGAACTCCTCTTTGATAAAAAGGTATTTACCATCGATGGAGAGGATGCCAAGGATTTGGATGACGCGGTCTCCATCGAATATAATAAAAAGGGGAACTATATACTGGGCGTGCACATTGCAGATGTGAGCCACTATGTGAAGCCGGGCGGTTCCCTGGATAGAGAGGCGTATAAACGGGGCACCAGCGTCTATCTGATTGACTATGTGGTTCCCATGCTGCCCAAAGAGCTGTCCAACGGGATTTGCTCGCTGCATGAGAAGGTGACGCGACTCACACTATCCTGCTTTATGGAGATCGATAAAAAAGGCAAGGTGGTGTCCCATAGAATCGCCAAAACCGCCATTCGATCCTGCCACCGGATGACGTACGCCAATGTGAATAAGATTCTAGCAGGGGATGGAAAGGTCATCGGCGAGTACCAGGATATTTGGGAATCCCTGCGTATCATGGCGGCATTGGCAAAATTGCTGCGTGAGCGGCGTAAAAGCCATGGCAGCATTGACTTTGACATCGACGAGGCGAAAATCAAACTCAACGAAAAGGGAATGCCCATTAGCATCCGACCCAATGTGCGCGGCGATGGAGAAAAATTGATAGAGGAATTCATGCTGCTGGCCAATCGAACAGTGGCGGAAGACTTTTTCTTTAGTGAGCTTCCCTTTGTATATCGGGTACATGAAGTGCCAGATAAGGACAAAATGAAGGAGCTGGGCATCTTCCTGAGCAATTTTGGATATAAGATCAAGGGAAATGGAGAAGTGCATGCCAAGACATTGCAGCAGATCTTAGATAAAGCGCAGGGGACGCCAGAGGAAAATATCGTGGGCAAAGTAGTGCTCCGGTCCATGAAAAAGGCCAAGTACTCCATGGACAATGTAGGGCACTTTGGGCTGTCATTTCCCATCTACACCCACTTTACCTCGCCTATTCGCCGCTATCCTGACTTGATGGTGCACCGGCTGGTCAAGAAAAACCTGATGGGGCAGCTCTCTATGAAGGAGATCAGCAGGCTGGAAAACACCTTGCCAGAGGACTGCAAACACGCCAGCGACCGTGAGATTGTGGCGCAAAAGGCAGAGCGGGAGATTGACGACATCAAAAAGGCCAAGTATATGCAGCATCAGCTGGGTAGAGAGTTTGACGCTGTGATCTCTGGGGTCACGAAAAATGTGCTGTTTGCCGAGTTGGAAAACACGGTGGAAGGGGTGATTCCCCTAAGCGGCCTCAAGGGGGATTACTACGAGTACTATGAAAAACTGTACTGCGTGATAGGCCGGCGCACCAAGCGAAAGATCAGCTTGGGTGATAAAGTCCGCATCTGCGTGAGAGATGTGAATGTAGATACCCACAGGATAGAATTTCAGTTGGTGGGAGAAATAGAATACTAGGTTGGCCTTGGAGATTAGAAGAAACTATGATATAATGAATCCACGGCGATGAGGAGATTGAAACATGGCAGATGGGATTAAGATAGTCAGCCAAAACAAAAAAGCACGACACGACTACTTTATTGAAGAGACCTATGAAGCGGGGATTGAACTGGTGGGAACCGAAGTGAAATCCATCCGCATGGGCAAGGCAAACCTAAAAGATTGCTATGCCCAGGTGAAAAATATGGAGCTATTTGTGTATAATATGCATATCAGCCCCTATGAAAAGGGCAACATCTTCAATAAAGATCCTCTGCGCACCCGCAAGCTGCTCATGCACAAAAAGGAGATCGCCAAGCTTTTAGGGTATACGACGCAAAAGGGATATTCTCTCATTCCGCTGAGTTTGTACCTGAAAAAAGGAAAGGTGAAAGTCGCCTTAGGGCTAGCGCGGGGCAAGAAGCTCTATGATAAGCGCGATGACATTGCAAAGAAAGACCAGAGGCGTGAAGCGGAGCGGAATTTCAAGG
>CAJJPW010000077.1 GCA_905193725.1 uncultured Eubacteriales bacterium | reverse complement strand
TAGCCGCTATCCACCAATTTTTGAATTAGCTGGTCTCTTTGATATTCCTTTCCCACTTGTATGCTCAAAAACGAGGCGTAAAACTCCTCCGGCGGCGTCATTTTATAGAGCAACGCGCCGATAGTGGTGTAAACTACGCTCTTTTTTCTTTTGAGGCTAGCTAACGCTCCAATGCGCTCTTGGGCCACTGTCTGCTCCACTGCATCTACAAATCCCAAGGGAGCGTCCGGCTCTGGCAGGTATACTTTGTTTTCTATACTGCTCTTTAAATAGGCGTTTTTGGCACTGTAGTTGTTCTCCATCACGTATAGCACAGGCCGCCCCAGCTGTTCGCACAGCAGCTCTAACAAATACTCTCTAGCTTGTTCACAGATTCCCATGATCCCCATGGGCATTTTTTGATGCTCTAGCGCTCTTACCGTCTTCTGCACATCGCCTGCTTCCAGCAGCGCCTGCTTGATTGCCGAATGCACGAATTCTCATCTCCGATCTGTACCCTATTCTGATGCACGACAAACACCCGCGCCTTTGAAAAAAGCCCGGTGTTTTCCAAAAGGGAAAGCCGCTCCGGCATGTGCCCTGTGGCAATTCCCTCACTTTATATTTACGCAACAACGATACTATCTTTAAACACTATCCATTGTATTTGCTCTGAGCGCTCATGAGTCCGTTTTGTATGATCTCCTCTACAGCTCTCGCTGCATTTACATACGCCTGCTCCATGATCTCCGCTTCTTCTTTGGAGAACTTACCCAGCACATAGTCTGCCAGCTTCATATACCCTGGCGCCCTGCCAATGCCCACGCGAACGCGAATAAACTCCTGGGTCCCCAGCTCTTGGATGACCGAACGCATGCCGTTGTGGGTGCCTGCACTGCCCTTGCCCTTGATGCGGATCTTCCCCACATCTAAATCGATGTCGTCGTAAATGACAATGAGCTGCTGCCCATCGATCCGGTAGTAGTCTCTAGCCTCCACCACACTATAGCCGCTCAAGTTCATATACGTCTCGGGCTTGATTACCAGCACTTGGCTATCTCCAATATACCCCATACCTGTTTTGGCCCGAAACTGCTTTTTGCCCATCCGAATGTGGTTGCGCTGGCACAGCTGCTCCACTACCTGAAAGCCCACATTATGTCTCGTTTTTTTATACTTGAGGCCGATGTTTCCCAGACCTGCGATTAAATACATACTGCCTCCTACTAGCGCCCCTTCATCGGCGTCTCTCCTGCTGTCTTTGCATGATGTATCTTTTTATGTGTATAACAATCCTGCCTCATTTTTTCTTTCCGTGTTCCCCATGATGAAATCTTCCCAGAGCTCCTTTTTCCTTGACCACTTCTCTAGCTCTGGCAATCACCAAGCTGTTTTCTGGAACATCCTGAGTAATGGTGGCGCCGGCGGCGATGTATGCCCCATCTCCCACCTTCACTGGGGAGATCAGGTTGGTGTTGCAGCCGATAAATGCCCCGTCTCCGATGGTGGTTCTGGTCTTGTGGATGCCGTCGTAGTTCACAAACACCACGCCACATCCCACATTCACATCTCTGCCCACTTGGCTGTCGCCCACATAGGATAGATGGGAAACCTTAGATCCATCGGCAATCTCGCTGTTCTTCACCTCCACAAAGTCGCCTATTCGGCACTCGCTGCCAATTTGGCTGCCTGGGCGCAAAAAGGCGTAGGGCCCTATTTGGGTGCGCTGACCAATTTGGCTTTGCACCACCACGGAGTTTTCCACCACTGTACCGTCTCCCACACTGCTATCTACAATATGGCTGCCTTGGAATAAAATGCAGTCCTCTCCAATCTGGGTATTTCCCTCTAACACTACACCGGGGTAGATAATGGTATCTCTTCCAATGCGCACAGTGGGGTCGATATACGTGCTGCTGGCGTCTATGAGCGTGACGCCGCTTTTCATGACCTGATTATTGATTCTCTGGCGGAGCTTTTGGCTGGCCTCATATAGCTGGGCTCTGTCGTTGACGCCCATACACTCCTCTTGATCCTCCACAGGCAGCGCTCCCGTCTTCTTTCCCTGCCCATAGAGTATTTGAATCACATCTGTCAGGTAGTATTCTCCCTGGGCGTTGTTGGGCCGGATCTGATCCAGTGCCCCACATAAATCCTCTACCTGAAAGCAGTAAATGGAGGAGTTGACCTCCCGTATCTCTCGCTGCTGAGCTGTCGCATCCTTGTGCTCCACAATGGCCACCACCTGGCCAGTTTCATCCCGGAGGATTCTGCCGTAGCCTGTGGCGTCCTCTAAGATACCGCTCAAGATGAGCGCGCTGTACTGCTCGCCCACGGCAGTATCCACTAGCTTCTGGAGCGTGCTTGCGCTAATCAGCGGCATGTCTCCTGAGGGCCCGCGCCAGATTCGCCTGGGCGCTTTTGTACTCCTGGAGGCTCTTCTTTTGCAGCAGCTCCTCCTTGGCGCACATCACCGCATGGCCGCTGCCCAACCTCTGGGGCTGGAAGGCATACTGTACCAAATCTCCGCAGTGCTCTTCTACCAATTCTCTATGATTCCCGCAGACGAGTATGGGCTTTTGCCCGGTGGCCTGTTGGGTCGCGTCGATCACCCATTTCACCAACGGCATTCCTGCCGCCTTGTGAAGCACCTTGGGCAGTTTGGATTTCATCCGCGTTCCCTCTCCTGCTGCTAAAATCACCCCAACACAACTCATACGATTTTCACCTCATATATTCTTCTTTACTTCATTGACGGGCCGGCCCAAAGTCCCTCTGGCACTATCCGTTTTCCCTTTTCATAGGCGCATGTTCTCCGATATCTTTCTCTTTCAAACACAGAGAATTTGCGTCTTACCTATTGTATCAAAAAACTGTCAAAAGGTCTATTCCTTCCCAATTTCTTTCCGTACCATAAAAAGAGTACAAGGCATCTCGCCCCATACCCTATTGTTTCCCGCTTATCAGAGCCCTAATACTATATACGCTAGAGCTTCTTTAAAAATGCTCCCATGCATCCATATCCTCAGCAGCTATAACATGTCCGAGCTGCTGCTATATACTGAGTAGCTTGCTTAAAAATGCCCGAATCCGCTCATTTTGCGTGTTACCGAAGATCTCCTCGGGCGTTCCTCTGTCTAAAATCACGCCTTCATCCATAAACAGCACTTGATTGGCCACTTCTCTGGCAAAGCCCATCTCGTGGGTCACGATAATCATGGTCATGTCCGTGGTGGCCAGTTCTTTGATCACCTTGAGTACCTCACCTGTGAGCTCCGGATCCAGGGCTGAGGTGGGTTCGTCAAAGCACAGAATATCCGGATCCATAGCAAGTGCTCGCGCAATGGCCACCCTTTGCTTTTGTCCGCCGGAAAGTTCGCAAGGATAACTTTGCGCCTTTGCCTCCAGGCCGGTTTTTTGGAGCAGCTCCATGGCCTTTTTCTCCGCCTCTTCCTTGGAGAGTCCGTTAACCTTGATAGGTGCTAAGGTGATATTACCTAGTACGGATAGATGGGGAAACAGCTCAAAGCTCTGGAACACCATCCCGATTTTTTTGCGCATATCCAGTATATTGGCATCGTTTCCATACACTGCATCCTTTACCATATACTCTCCCATGATCTGGATAGAACCTTGATCCACCTTTTCCAAGTTGACCAGCAGTCTGAGCAGCGTGCTCTTTCCCGAGCCAGAAGGGCCGATAATGGCAACTACATCCCCTTTATTTACAGAAAGTTCTACTCCTTTGAGAACCTCTAGATTGCCAAATTTCTTATGCAGATCTACTGCCTTTAACATTTCCATGTGCCACTCCCCCTTTACTGATAATAGCTGAGTTTCTTTTCACATTTATTTAAGATAAAGGTAAATATCGTGGTGAGCAGTAAATAGAATACCGCCGCTACCACCAGAGGCATCAAATTCATATCCCGCAACATAATGGTCTTGGCCTCTTTGATCAAATCGCTCACTGCGATGGCATACACCAATGAGGTGTCTTTGACCAAAGTGATGATCTCGTTGGAAATAGGGGGCAGAATTCGTTTGATGATCTGTGGGAGAATGATCTTGGAAAAAGTGGTGGACTTTTTCAGCCCCAGCACTTGTGCCGCCTCGTATTGCCCTTTGGAGATGGATAATAAGCCACCCCGGTAGATTTCAGCAAAATACGCCGCATAGTTTAGGCTAAATGCCACCACAACAGCAGCTTCTCTAGAGATGGTAATGCCGATGACTGGCAGGCCAAAGAAGAAGAAGATCAGTTGCAAAAGCAGCGGCGTACCCCGGAACAGGAGAATATAACCGCTACAAAACCAGCGCAGAGGCGCTATTTTAGAGGTTTTCCCAAAGCACAAAAGCAGCCCAAGGGGTAGAGCAAACACCAGCGTCAGTATAAAAAACGTCAGGGTAACGCCCAGACCATCCAGCAGGGGATTGATCAAATTCACAAAGGATTCCCAACTCTCAAAATACTTCATGTTTCCTTCCTCTTTCCCATATTCAGCTAGCCCATTGCACTAATCCATCCAGACTCTTCCGTTTTTTGCCAGCTTCTTTATAAAAAAACATAGTTTCGGAGCGTTTTTGCCCCGAAACTGTGCGTTTTATGGATTCTTTATGCAGCCTTTCCGTCTTACCCAAGTCAACCGGAGACCTATTCTCCCTGAGTAACGTCTCTGCCAAACCAGGTATTGGAAATCTCAGCAGCTGTGCCGTCCTCGATCATCTCGTTTAAGATTTTGTTCACTTCGTCCCGCAGAGCCTGATCTGTGAGGCGGAAGCCAATTGCATAATCCTCTTGGCCAAAGTTGTCCTCTAGCACCTGATACACATCGTTGCCCTGTTCGATTTCCTTTTCAATATAATATCTTCCCACACACTCATCTACTACCACACAGTCCACTGTGCCGTTTTTGAGCTCGGTCAGGCCGGATACATAGTCAGATACTTCAATGTAGTCCCCAAAGCTGGCCTTTAAATCCGCCTCTTTTGAGATGGCATCTGCCGCGCTGGAGTCGATCTGTGCACATACCACTTTACCTGCTAAATCCTCTTTGCTCTGAATGCCAGAGTCCTTCAAAACGATGATGATCTGGTGGTTGATCATATAAGGGTCGGAGAACAGAACTTCTTGTTTTCTCTCCTCGGTAATGCTAAAGCCGTTCCACAAAACGTCGATATTTTTGTTGTTTAGTTCTGCATTTTTGGTATCCCAGTTCACCGGCTGGGGCACAAGCTCAACACCCATTCTGCTGGTGAGTTCTTTTGCCAAATCAATGTCAAATCCCACAATCTCGCCGCTTTCATCTTGGAAGCCCATGGGCGGGAAAGAGTCGTCCAGTCCCAGCACTAAAGTGCCCTTTTCCATTACTTCGTTTAGCGAATTATCTTCGCCCTCTGCGCTCCCTTCTGCACTGTTTGTTCCTTCACTTGTAGAAGGTGTTTCGGTATTTCCGCAAGCTGCAAAGGCAAATACCATTGCCACTGCCAATAAGATAGCCAGTAATTTTTTCATGTTCTTTCCTCCGCATATTTCACACTTTTTATTTCTGCCCACTGCTCTATGGCAGATAGGCATATCATCCCAATCAGGCGCTGCACTCATGCAGCGGGCAATCTCTAACAAACTGAAGATTTTCTCATCTCTTAAAGGATTGCACAGAATATTATAATTTAGTTTGCTAAATTAGTAAAGCGTTATTTAAAATATTTTCCGAAATATGCGGTATTTTAGCTGATCTGAAGTACTTTAGCCTTTCTTTTTAGTCTCTAGAATATCCACTCCGCCAAAAATTGTCACACAGTCGATGTATAAGGTGGGAGCGTCTTCCGGCATCTGCCAGTTCACATGGTTGGTGTAGCCGCCAAAAATGGGAACCCCTGAGACCTTGATGTGGACGTTTCTGGGCGCCACCAGATCTCCCCCGCCAAAGACTGCCGTAATTTTGATAGTGCAGTCCTCTGTAACTACAGCCTCGGAGAGATCTAAATCCACGCCGCCGAATATCGCAGTGATATTCGTCCCATGAAAATTCCCCACTACCTTGTCTTCCGCCCCGCTGAATACCGCCGTATAGCTTTCTTGCTGTCCTGAATGAGGAATGTGTTTGGTGGGCCGGTGAAACAGCACCCGCACTCCTATGATTACAATTGCCACTCCTCCAATGAGCAGCCAGATATTCACGCCCTCTAACATCTCATTTGCATTGAGGTATAGCAATACCCCTACTGCCAGCAAGATCACATTGCCAGCATTTATACCGCTTCTCACCATGTTAATCAAGCCGATGAGGGCAATAGCCACAGCCCACCAGCCGGGAAAGGCGATTTGTTCGATCACATGGCACGCTCTCAAAATCAGCAAAACGCCCACTGCTAGGATAATAAGCCCTGTCAGTCCATCGGCAATTTTCTTTCTCATATTTTTTCCTCTCTCATTTTTACTCTCTTAATTTATAATATCCCTTTGCTATGACTGCAAGATGGTTTCCAGCTCCTTCACCAGCTGCTGCATCTGCTCGTCCGTGCCAATGGTGATGCGCAAAAACTCGCTGATTCTAGGCTGGTTGAAATGGCGCAGGATAATGCCCCGTTCCCTCAGAGCCTTCATGAGCTTCTCTGCCCCACAGCTTGGATGGCTGGCAAAGACAAAGTTGGCCTGAGAGTCCAGTACCCGAAATCCCAGGTTCCTCATCTCACTGGTAAACCACTGGCGGGTGGCTATCTCCTTGTCCTTCACATCCCCGTAATATTCCTCGTCCTCCAGCGCCGCCTTGCCCGGGGTTTGGGCAAGTCTATCCACCGGGTAGGAGTTAAAGCTGTCTTTTAGCGTCTCCAGCGCGGCGATCAGGTTTTGATTTGCCAGCACATATCCCAACCGCAGCCCTGCCAGACCGTGGGATTTGGATAGCGTCCGCACCACTGCAAGGTTCTCATACCTTCTCACCAGCTCCTGAGCCGACTGGGCGCCAAACTCCACATACGCCTCGTCCACAATCACAATGCACTTTACATGTTCCACCAGCTTTTGAATTTGCTCCAGAGACAGTGCCTTACCCGTGGGGGCGTTAGGATTGGGGAACAAGATGCCTCCTGTGGCATTTTCATAATCCCCTATCACCAGGTCAAAATCCTCGTTTAGTGGCACAGAGGTGAGTGTTTTATCGTACATTTCCGCCCACACCTGGTAAAAGCTGTAGGTAATATCTGGCACCAAAACCGGCCTTTCCCGATCAAAAAACGCCTGAAAACACAGAGCTAAGGCCTCGTCCGATCCGTTTGCGCAGAACACATTTTCCGGCTGTAACCCACATCGCGTTGCAATCGTCCGTTTTAAATCCTCACTCATAGGGTCGGGATAAAGCCTTAAACTGTCTATGTCAAAGTGAGCCAGAGCCTCCCTCACCTTGGGTGACGGTCCGTAAGGGTTTTCATTGGTGTTCAGCTTGATCAGCCGCTCTCTTTTGGGCTGTTCCCCCGCCTGATAGGGTTTCATGCTCTTTGCCTTTTGACTCCAGTACTCTTTCATTGTATTTCCTCCCATGTCCAGCCTTATATCAAGCTAACAGCAGCACCGATCTATTCCAATCAAATGAGCCGCTAATTCTTTTTCATTGTAACACATAATTGTATTTTCACAATTGGGTTTTTACAATTCCTATCGTTTTTTGGGATAGTCTGTAGCATTTTTCTTTTTTTCTTGCCACACATTTTATTTCTCATCTGCTTTTATGGGTATTTTTTCATGTACAAAGCCACTGGTGAATTTTAAAAATGTATAAAATCAATAATTGTGATTTTTGTCTCACACTCGTTATAAACAGCATAACTGCGGGGAATTTTTATTGTTATTATATTGTGATAAAGCCTTGACCTTCCCCTCATTAAACTATATAATGAAAGTGTTGCTTATGAAGACGGTCAAGTTTATATAAAAATATTTAACCGTTGTTTGAAAACTTATATCTGGTTATTTATTTAGGAGGTTAAACCAAATGGCAAAAAAACTAACAATCGATGGTAATACCGCCGCTGCCCATGTGGCATATGCGTTTTCGGACGTTGGCGCGATTTACCCCATCACCCCTTCTTCCCCAATGGCAGAAGCTTGCGATGAATGGGCTTCCCAGGGACGTAAGAACATTTTCGGACAAGTGATGAAGATCTCTGAGCTTCAATCAGAAGCTGGTGCTGCTGGCGCTGTACACGGTTCTCTATCTGCCGGCGCATTCACATCCACCTTCACAGCTTCTCAAGGCTTACTCCTCATGATCCCCAACATGTACAAAATCTCCGGTGAGTTATTGCCTTGCGTTTTCCACGTATCCGCTAGAGCCCTTGCCGCTCATTCCTTAAACATTTTTGGCGACCACGCCGATGTAATGGCTGCAAGACAGACAGGCTTTGCTCAGATCTGTGGAAACTCCGTACAAGAAGTTATGGATATGGCTGCAATTGCCCATCTTTCCACATTAAAGGCAAAGGTTCCTTTTGTTAACTTCTTCGATGGTTTCAGAACCTCCCACGAAGTTTCTAAAATTGAAGTGTTAGATTATGAAGATCTGGCCGCTATGGTAGATTGGAACGCTGTAAAAGAGTTCCGTCAGAGAGCTATGAACCCAGAACATCCTCATCAACAGGGTACTGCACAAAACGGCGACATTTACTTCCAAAACAGAGAAGCCGCCAACAAATACTATGCACAGGTTCCCGCTATCGTACAGAGCGTGATGGACGAATTCGCCAAAAAGTTCGGCAGAACCTACCATCTGTTTGACTACGTTGGCGCTCCGGATGCGGAGTACGTCATCGTGGCGATGGGCTCCGGCTGCGACGTTGCGACCGAGGCTGTCAACAAGCTCAACGAGATGGGCGAGAAGGTCGGTCTGGTGAGCGTTCACCTGTATCGTCCGTTCTGCACCAAGCGTTTCGTGGACGCCATCCCGGCGACCTGCAAGCGCATTGCCGTGCTCGACCGCACCAAGGAGTCCGGCTCCCTGGGCGAG
>CAJJPW010000076.1 GCA_905193725.1 uncultured Eubacteriales bacterium | reverse complement strand
CTCGTTATCGACAGAATGTCGATAGCGGCGCCCCCTTTTTTTATTTTTCTTTTTTATTGACATAAGTTTTTTCTGATGGTAGACTAAACGTACAGTAGATAGTGGCCGATGGCCAATGCTAAAAGGAGGTATGAAAAAATGGGAGAAATGAAAGGGCTGGCCCATGTGGGCGTGTTTGTATCAGATTTGGAAAGAACCAAGGCATTTTATCGGGATGTGCTAGAATTTGATATCACTTGGGAGTGTACCATCGATGGAGACGATGGACAACCAGTGGATATTGCCTTTGCCCAAAACGGCAGCGTTGTTTTAGAGCTGGTGAAATTTGCTGAGCCACCCAAACGGGAAGATGGCACAGTAGACCACATTGCCATTGCCGTAGAAGACATTGAAGAGGTCAAGCAGCGGTTAGAAACTCGGGGCGTGGCATTTGAAACAAAGGAAATCGTGTATAATCCCCTTGTGTTTCCTCAGGGTTCCAAGTGGATTCTCTTTAGGGGACCAGACAACGAGCATTTGGAGCTGACAGAGGTTCTATAAATATCTGCCCATTATTTTCTATTGTTCAAACATCATAACCATATAGAAAAGAGCCAGGCCGGCCATTGGAATTCGCTTATTCGGCAAAGGCGTGTTTGGCTTCTTTTCATGTAAAATATCCTCACACTTATTGTAAAAGAGCGGGGCATCCTGCTCTTTTGCTGTTGTACTCCCAAACTTCTGCTTCTCCCTTGCAACCTTCAACCAGGGATGGTATAATAAATTTTGACAAATAATATAAGGGGTGAAAAAATGTATCACTTTGCTTGCTAGGAAATGGATATTGCATAATAAAGCATTTGCCGGACGTTGGGCTGTCTGTTTTGTTGTGCACCGGGCAAGAAAGGAAACATTTTTTACGCAACCATATGAATCCACTCATTCTGTGTGAACTACGCCGTAAGAATTCGCTTTCTTGCGGCTTTTCTTGTTTTCTTAAGCCTAGGTGAATGGGATAACCAGCGAAAATCACGGCAGAATTAGGAGGGGATGTATATGTCTATCATAAAAGTATCGAATTTAACTTTTGCCTATGAGGGCAGCTACGACAATATCTTTGAAAATACCAGTTTCCAAATCGATACCAATTGGAAACTAGGCCTTATCGGCAGAAACGGTCGGGGTAAAACCACCTTTTTCAATCTACTGTTGGGCAAATACCCATATCAAGGGAGTATCCATGGAGAGGCTATCTTCGAGTACTTTCCCTACCCGGTGGATGATCCATCTCAATGTACGCTGGACGTGCTGCAAAAAATTTGCCCAGAATCCATGGATTGGGAAATCATACGGGAAATTTCCCTATTGGACGTCTCCTGTGAGGTGCTTTATCGCTCCTTTTCCACTCTATCTCAGGGGGAACAGACTAAGGTGCTCTTGGCTGCTTTGTTCCTGGGCTCTAACCGTTTTTTGCTCATTGACGAGCCCACCAACCATCTGGATGCCAGCGCCCGGGAGACTGTAGGCAGATATCTCAAGCGAAAACGTGGGTTTATCTTGGTCTCTCACGATAGAAATCTGCTGGACTTTTGTGTGGATCACATACTCTCTATCAATCGAGCAAACATCCAAATCCAAAAGGGGAACTTCTCCTCCTGGTGGGAGAACAAGCAGCAGCAAGACCGCTTTGAATTTGCAGAAAATCAGAAATTGCAAAAAGAAATTGGCCGGCTTTCCACTGCAATGCAGCGCACTGCCCGTTGGTCGAATCAGGTAGAAAAGAGCAAATACAGACAAGAGGCAGGGGCAAAGCTGGATCGAGGGTATATCGGACATCAGTCCGCTAAGATGATGAAGCGCGCCAAGAGTATTGAAGGGAGAAAACAGGCGGCAATTTCCGAAAAATCCAAACTGCTCCACAACATTGAGTCCTATGACAGCTTAAAAATTCCCTCCCTTGCCTATCACCACAGCCCTTTGGTACAGGCCAGCCACCTTTCTCTATTCTATGGGCAAAAGCAGGTGTGCAGCGACATATGCTTTTCCCTCTGTCAGGGAGACCGCATTGCCCTATCTGGCAAAAACGGCTGCGGGAAATCCAGCCTGCTCAAGCTGATTTGTGGCGAGGATATCCACCATACTGGGGATCTGATGGTAGGAAGTGGCCTGAAGATCTCGTATATTCCCCAAGACACCTCCCATCTTCACGGCAATTTGACGGACTTTGCTAGAGAGCGAGGGATTGACGAGAGCCTGTTCAAGACAATTTTGCGCAAGCTGGATTTTGAGAGGGTTCAGTTTGAAAAGGATATGGCTCACTTTAGCGGTGGGCAGAAAAAGAAGGTGCTGCTGGCTGCCAGCCTCTGTGAACCAGCTCATCTCTATGTTTGGGATGAGCCCTTAAACTTCATTGATGTGTTCTCCCGCATGCAAATAGAGGATTTGATCTTACAGCACTGCCCTACCCTGCTCTTTGTAGAACACGATTTGGCCTTTCGTCAGAATATCGCCACACAGGTAGTGGACTTAACATCGTTTTGTGAAAGGCCATAAGCAGAGTATCTGTTGGGAAAAAGCCTAACAGGCTTTTCCCATGTTCTCGCCGCCACAATCTCTTCTCCTTTCCCTATTGCGTCAAAACTCTTCTGCTTGCTTGCATTCTGTACCATTTCACGGTATCATTTGAAAGGAACCTTTTACAAGAATAGAAGGACTAACACATAATCTTCACATTTGCTGCATACACCGTTCACATTTGCAGCGTATACTAGGAAAAGATTATGGAACAAAATACAGTATGGAGGTATTCTCTTGCGAAAAAAACTGATAGCGATATTTTTATGTCTTACACTAGCCGTGTCGTTCACTGCCTGCGCGAGTACTGGCAACCCAAATGGCACATTGTCCGCCACCGGAACTGTTGCGGATGATCAGGTGCTGGCAACCATCAATGGCGTGGAAATCACCGGCAAGGACTTTAACGACACATTAAATCCTATGCTGCTCATCAATTCTCTCACACTGGATTCGTTTACTGAATACTATGGAGTGGAACAGACTGCAGAACTCAAAAACAATCTGTTAGATGAGATGATCAGCGATGAGGTCCTGCGGCAAATGGCCGAAGAATTAGGGCTTACTCCTCTTAGCGAAGAAGAACTGCAATCCATTGAGGAGGACGCCGACGAATACTTTGATACGCTAGAGACCTCTCTCCGCAGCGAGTTCGAGTCCCAGGCCCTTTATGACCCAACCATCGATGTGGAAGCACAGGTGGAAGAGGAAATGCAGGCCCATGAGGATTCTGGATACACCCGAGACTACGTGGTAGACCAGCTGACCACCATCACCATCGGCAACAAAGTGTATGACTACATCATGGAAGACTTCTCTCTCACCGATGAGGAGCTCCAGGCATATTACGATGAACAGCTGCAAGCCCAGAAGGATTTGGCAGAGTCTGACCCAGAAACAGCAGTACAAAATTATCTCAACGGGGAAAACGACATCGATTTATATATCCCAGAAGGCGTGAAGGATTCCGCTAAAATGATCAAGCACATTCTCATCAAAATACCGGATGATATGCAAGAGGCAATTTCTCTATTAGAATCCAATGAAACTTCAGATGAGGAAGCGGCTTCTGAAGAGGACGGCACCTCGGAAAGTGCTGTAAAGCCCTCTCAAGTGCTCAAAGATTATGCGTTAAATGACATTCGAGACGAGGCCGAGGCGGTTTTGGCCAAAGTAAATAGCGGCGAGGATTTCGATACCCTGATCCAGACCTATGGGGATGATCCAGGTATGGAATCCGAGGAAAATGCAAATGGATACCTGGTGTATGAAGGGGTTTCCATGGTAGATGAATTTGTAGAGGCTGCCATGCAGCTAAAGAACGTGGGCGATACTTCTGGACTCGTAGCCTCTTCCTATGGATACCACATCTTAAAATACGTGGGCGAGCCCACCACTGGTCAGGTCGCCTTTGAAGATGTGAAGGACGACATTGAAACGCTGCTGTTCTCCGACGCAGAAAGTGAATACTGGAATAACCAAATGGCCCAGTGGCAAGAGGAATACAACGTGGAGCGGGTGACTTTTGAGGCAACAGAAGCAGAACTCAATGCAGAGGCAGAAGCTTCCGCATCTGCCCAGGCTTCAGACGAGCCTTCTGCTGAAGAATCTGCTAGTTCAGATGAAACATCTGGCTCCGCAGGAGAAAACAGCTCTTCTGAGGCTGGCGAAACTGCTGGTGCATCCTCTGGGTCAGAGGGAGTATCTGGATCTTCAGGAGGCAGCTCTACTGATACCAACACTCAAGAGGGCGCAGAGGCCTCCTCATCTACTGAACCATCTGCAACTGACTCCAGTAATACCACTAGCTAGACTTTATTAGCAATTGTCTCAAGTAGCTGCTTTCCATAATCTTCATCGATTTGCTGGAAGCAGCTACACTACAGATCGTAGTAAATTTTCCCATACCAAAGCACAGGAATATGAAATCAAATGGTCAGGAAACTTCTTAAAAAATCCCTTTGGCTGCTCATGGCACTGGTGGCCTACTTGGTTTACACCATCGCCTTTACCATGCCTGAAACAGTAGATAACGTATATTCTCAGACAATTTATCCTTTCCTCACCCAAATCTGGGCAACGATCACCAATTTGCTGCCTTTCAGCTTTGGTGAAGTTTTGCTCTATCTATTTGCTATCGGCATTGTATTTTTGATTTTCTATATCCTTGCGGGTATTTTCAAACCCAAAGGGTCTAAGCTCTACCACATTTGCAGTCGTTTCCTCACCCTTCTCATTGTAGTAGCCAGCGTGTACACGCTGTTCATCTTCAACTGGGGGATCAACTACGCCCGTCAGCCTCTTTCACAGACCATGGGCATCACAGTACAGGATTCTACAGTGGAGGAGCTCACTCAGGTTTGTCAAAAGCTCATCGCCACCACCAACGATCTGCGCGGGCAGGTGGAGGAAGACGAAAACGGTGTCTTTACCCTCAAGGATGGTAAAACATCTATTTTAGAGCGCACCAGCCAGATATATGACGAATGCGCGCCAGATTACATGAATCTTGGAGCCAGTGTGAATGTCAAAGGGGTGATCACCCCCAATCTGCTCTCTTCTATCAAGACCACTGGTATTTACTCCCCTTTTACTTTTGAGTGCAATATCAATATGCAGATGCCAGATGCCTATTTCCCCTCTACGGCAGCCCATGAATATTCCCATTTAAAGGGATTTGCCCGGGAAGATGAGGCAAACTTTATCGCTTGGTATGTAACCCGCAACTCCTCTGATGTGGAGTTTGCCTATTCAGGAAACCTTCTGGCACTTACCCACGCCATGAATGCGCTGTACGACGTCTCTCCTGAGCTTCATGCCCAGCTTTATGCAACAATCTGCGATGGGGTGCACCGGGATTGGCAGGCCAACAACGCCTATTGGGACCAATTTGAGACGGAATTTGCCGAAGACGCCAATGCAGTCTACGACAGTTTTTTGCAGTATAATGGCGTTTCTGATGGGCAACAGAGCTACGGCCGCATGCTGGATTTGATTTTAGCCCTCAATCGAGAAGGACTTTTATAATTTTATTTGCAAAATGAATTAAAACATAGTATAATACTACTGCAAGGGGGAGGCATAGCTCAGCTGGGAGAGCACTTGCTTCACACGCAAGGGGTCACTGGTTCGAGTCCAGCTGTCTCCACCAAAAAGAACACCAATCTAAAAGATTGGTGTTCTTTTTGGTATCAGCGGACGAGAACCAGCAGTTCGATATGTGAAACCCCAAGAAGCCGAGCTCTGCGATGGCTGATTGGCTGGCTGAACTTATGCAGCGAGCGGGGCTCTGCCACGCGAGTCGCAGTCCAGCTGTCTCTTTTCAATTTTTAGAATCTATATCACAATTGATTTTGATTACCTGTACACGAATTTTACACGAACTTTTTATATATTCCTTCCATCAGGTATTTGGAGTGTGAGTCGCAGTCCAGCTGCTTCCAGTCGCAACGGCGACCCCGAATTCCGCAAGAAACGTACAAAACCGCGAAAATAAGATGCCCGCTCAGCAGAGTTAAAATCATAAATAAATTCCCCACACGCAACGGCGACTCCGTATTACGCAAGAGACGTAGAGAAAGGCAAAGCTCAGATGGATGTCAGTATTTCTCTTCCAATCGCTTAAATTCATACTACTTTCCATTTTACTGTCATTTTATTTGCAATTTTACATATTTTTTCGCATATAGGATACCAACGGAAGGAAATTTGTATTATAATAAGATTGAGTCTTATAAAGGCTACGTAGGCACCTTTCTATATGGCTTCATCCATAATTTTGGTAAACGAGTGTCGAAACCCCAGCACATTTGGCTGGTACTTTTTCGGCAAAATCCATCCAGTGTATCATCAGCGAATTGACAGGCATCTAGTAAACAGCATCTCATTATGGAGTGATTTAGTCTGATTGGCCAATATCAAACTGGCAGGAAAAGGCCTCCATCCCATGTGCCCCTTCTAGCATCAGGTTTAGCGTGTCTACAGGGCAAGTTTGTGCCTATTTCGCGCAGGCGAACGCATTCTCTAAGGCAAATTCGTCGGAGTATTCGAGCGCGCTGCGATGCTTCCACCTGAACAAAGACAGATGATAGAGGCCAAATATGCCCTTGCCTATAGATCTCATTATCTAATCAAATCAATGATTCATCCATTCTCTTGGAAATGGGTATTAGGAGGAAAGATATGGCGGGAATTGCACAAGTAATCAAATACGAGGGAGACAACACTACGTTTATTTGGAAACACCCAATGGAGGATTTCAACACTGGCTCACAGCTCATCGTCCACGAGTCCCAAGAGGCGGTCTTTTTCATGAATGGCCAAGCCTTAGACCTTTTCGGCCCTGGGCGTTACACCTTAGAAAGCCAGAACCTCCCGTTAGTAGGTAAGTTCTTCAACCGCGTCATGGGAGACGAAAGCCCCTTCCACTGTGAAGTGTATTTCATCAACAAAACAGAGCAGATGGCCATCAAATGGGGCACAGATAGCAAGGTGGAGTATGTAGAGCCCACTTACAACTTTCCCATCAAAATTGGCGCTTCTGGAGAGATGAACTTGCGGGCAGAGGATTCCAGGAAGCTACTGGTCAAAATGGTGGGCACAGAAGACGCTCTCACTCAGCAGACGCTTGTACAGAGATTTCGCGCCTTTTTAATGACCCGCATCAAGACGTATCTTGCCACTCTCATCAAGGAAGAAAAACTCAATATTTTTGAGATTGACGAACACCTGACCCAAATGTCCGAAGCCCTGCAGGTTAAGCTGATGCCGGATTTTGCCGAGTACGGCGTAGCTTTGGAAAAGTTTTTCGTCACTACCATCGTCAAACCCGAGGAGGATAGAGCATATCAAAAGTTCAAAGACCTCCACTTCCGCCAATATGCGGATATTGCAGAGGCCAAATTGCGCCAACAGGTGGAAGTGATCGAGCAGGAGACAGAGGCCAAGCGCATGGTCATCGAATCCCAGGGGCTTGCTCAGAAGCGTTCCATTGAGGGGTATACTTACCAGCAGGAACGTGGCTTTGACGTAGCAGAAAAGGTGGCACAAAACGAAGGCGTGGGGGAATTCTCCAACATGGGCATTGGCCTTGGTATGGTATCTGGCATCGGCGGTGCAGTTGGGGGTGCCGTAGGTGGCATCATGCAGGATACCGTGGGCAATGCAGTACCCACTTCCTCCACAAAGGCAGGCGCCAATTGCCCCTCCTGTGGCAAGCCTCTACCTGAAGGTGCGAAATTTTGCCTGGAGTGTGGCGCTAAAGTCCCACAGGCCTCTGAGGAGGAAATCATCTGCCCCTCCTGTGGCAAACAGACGCCAAAGGGAAAATTCTGCATTCAGTGTGGCGCACCCTTAGCGCTGAAATGCCCCAATTGCGGCGCTGACATCCCTGTCGGCGGTAAATTCTGTTCGGAATGCGGACAAAAACTGTAAGGAGAGAGAATCATGAAAGATAAGAGAAATGTGATCATTATAGCGGTCATCCTAGCAGTGGTGGCCTCTCTAATGTTTTTATTAGTAACCGTCACCCCAAACTTTATCGTCGCCTATATTTTTGCATTCATCGGCATTGCCGGGCTTCTCATCTGCACTCTGGTGATGATCAGCAAAAAAGAGAACTTTGCTTGGGTGGCTGCCCTCCCCCATCAGGCGCTCCTATATCTCATCATTCAGCTAGTGTTCTCCATCGTCTTTGTGGTTTTAGAGCAGCTGGCTGTTTATACTCTCCCTGTGGCTTGGTTTATCGTCATTCACGCAGTCATTCTGGCCATCTTTGCCATTCGCCTCATCATGCTTTGGGGCAGTGTAAAACACATTGAAGCACGAGATGAACAGATTCAACAGAAAGTATCTTTTGTACAATCCAGCCAAGTAGAAGTAGAACTTTTGGCTGCACAGACAGCTGACAGCTCTTTACATGATCAGCTCAAATCCCTGGCAGAGAAAATTCGCTATAGCGACCCTATGAGCGCTCCTGCTCTTGCTCCTATAGAAGCGCAAATCACGGAAAAACTGCAGACGCTCAAAGCATCTCTAGATCAGGCGGAAGTAGCTCAGACCATCCTCTCGGAAATCCGCCAGTTGTTAGACGAGAGAAATAAAAAATGCAAACTTAACAAGTGATATGCTATCTTCCCCCAGCGCTTCACAATTCGGAGTTCAAAGGATGCTGCCTATTCAGACCAAAGGGGCTAGCTTATTCCTATATCTGGGCACCATCCACCTATTTTATAATGTTGTGGATGTCCAGGTCCCAGTGAAGTTGCTCTGTTTTGAAGATTTGCACGATTCTTATATTGCTAAAATTCCAAACCAGGAGGAAGCCTTATGGCAGTATTTAAATGTAAAATGTGTGGTGGAAATCTGGAAGTCAGTCCCGGCATGAGCCTCCATTTCTTTTCCAACCTTGCAATTTTTTCATTAAAGTGCTATACTAAAAAAAACGAACAGGGGAGCTCATGTGGTGAGCTGAGAGGGAGCGTAAACAGC
>CAJJPW010000075.1 GCA_905193725.1 uncultured Eubacteriales bacterium | reverse complement strand
TCACAAAAGGCATTTCATAGGACTTTGTACTGTTTCGCTTTTAATATTTTATATAGGTTTGGGAGAAATACTCTCTGACGGATGATGGGGCGCTGATTTCAATGATAATTGCCATTCTCTCTCATTCATTACAGTACTTACATCCTCTCTTAATACAATTTTAGCTTGCTTTATTTCCATTTTAGCCCTATTATATAAATATACACCGAATTTTATCGAATTTTATAGTAAATCTGCTTTGCGCTCCATGAGTGACGACTTGTAACAAGCAAGAACCTCCGTGCAAAGCGCGATCTTTATCGCGTAATATCTAATAAAAGGATGGTACATCTATGAAAAAAATTTTTATCGCAGCTCTCAGTTTTTTACTGGTATTAGCACTTGTCAGCTGTAGTGCGCCTGCGCCTGAAGTCAGCCAATCTCCTGAGGCTACTCAAAGTGCACAGCCCTCGGCAACACCCACGCCTACGCCGACTCCTACCCCTACACCCACGCCTACCCCTACCCCTTCTCCAGAGTCCTATGAAAACCAGACGTATACACTGGGAGAACTCACTTTTACTTATAGTAGCGTGGAAGAGCCCATGGAAACCAGCGAGCCAAATAGCTTTACCATATTTAAATTTGTTCCTGTAGAGGGAGTTATTATTCAGGTTGCTTCCCTCCCCATGGAAGGAATTATGAAAGATGGTGAAATGCCCAGTGAAGAGGAGGCAAAGGGATTTGAAAGCATTTTGGTCACAATGCTGTTATCAAGTTATGAGACAGCAAACCTGCAAGAGAATACCATGGAAATCTTGCCGGGTATAGAATCCACTTCTGTCTCTTGCATTGCCACGGCAGAGGATGGAACGGTATATCAAAATGTAGAGATGGATGCATTTCATTCAGATTCCAACTTCTACATCCTTGGTTTGATGGCTGAGAAGGATGCAGATGCTTCCTATATAGACCAATATACTGCATTTATGGAATCCCTTTCTTTAACAGAGGCAGAGGCATAAATAATAAGTCCAAAAAACACAATTTTTTTAACAGGGCTAACTCTAGCTCTGTTATTTTTATCTTTGGTTGTACAGTTTAGTCTTTCCCAAAATCTTGGGGTCTCTTATTATTACTTGATGTGGCAGCGAGAGGAAAAATGATCTGGCTAGTGCCAATCGTGAAAGGTTGCCAGAGAGTCGGCGCAACGCTTTCAATCATCAATGATGTTGGGATTGAATCGCTCTCTTGCTCGTTCTCTTTTCAGCCGTCAGCAGAAGAGGAGAGGCCTTCGCATCTAAAACAAAAGCCCCCTATTTAGGAGCTTTTGATCCATGTGCTAGGCCGATGAAATTGGCCATTCTTCGCTGTTCTCACTTTTCTTATATATCGCATCCTCAAAGGATGATCAGCCGTTTCCTGAAGGAATAAAAGGCCTGATGGCCGCTGCCACGCCAGAAATGGGCATAGTCTGTAGCCAGATGCGCCCTGGTCCAGTCAAGACCGTGTTAAAAAATCCCTCTCCCCCTAAAAACTTGTTCTTTAATCCAGGCACTGACTGAATATCAATAGAAACCCCCGCATCAAATCCTGCCACATTTCCCGTATCTACGATCATCTGTTGCCCTGCTGCCAATTCATATTCCACCAGTTCGCCATCTATCTCTGCAAATGCAATCCCTCTGCCAGAAAGCCTCTGCATGATAAATCCCTCTCCTCCGAAAAAGCCTGCCCCCAGTTTCTTATTAAAGTGGATAGACAGCTCCACGCCGCTTTCTGAGGCTAGAAATGCGTTCTTTTGTAAGATCATTTCCCTCCCTGGTTCAATGGAAATTGGCAGGATCTTCCCGGGAAAACTGGATCCAAAAGCGATCATTCCAGGTCCATGGGCCGTGTAAATATTCTGAAACATACTGTCCCCAGAAAATGCCCTGGAAAACATCTTGCCAAGGCCACCGCCGCTCGTAGTCATCTCCATATTGGGAGACATCCATACCATGGATCCTCTTTCTGTGATCATCTGTTCGCCATCTTCTAATTGGCAGACAACAACGGGAAATACGCCGCCTTTCATCTCGTAACGCAAATTCATTTCCTCCCCTTTTCAATGATATTTTATTTATATGAGTCAGCCTCCTGAGACTCCCTCAAATTCTTTACTCTGGTAACAATTATGTGAAGGACATGCCCCATAAAAGCTCAAATTTTTTCTCATCGGGCATTATACCACTTTAAGAACTGTTTTATTCGTGCAATTTCATTATACCCTTTTTCCATGGATAAATCAATTTATCTTGGAAAAAGGGCTGTTTTGGTTGTAATTTTTGGGTTTCCAATACAGACCTTGGGAGTATCTTTTGCAGTGCTCCCCTCTCTTTCTAGCGCCAGTGTTCAGCGGAAAACTGCTGTGAGACTGGGCTTTGACAAAGGCCAACTAGTGGATTCATAGACGCCATTGCCCATAGTGGTTAAAACTGGTATAATGAATTCACAATATTTTGTATAGCGTCGGAGGTGGGATATGCTGAATTTCTTTGCACTGGAGCCGAGAGAGTTTGCGGAACTTTCCAGGGATATTTTGCAGAAAATTGTCAAAAAGAAACTATATCTCACAGATGGCCCCCATGACGAGGGTATTGACTTTACAGATGATGTGGCCCATCCCCACGTAATTGGCCAAGCCAAGCGCTATTTTTGTACCCCGGTGAACCAGCTCATGCGCGAATTGAGCGAGGAAAGCGAGCGGGTGAAATATCTCCGGCCAGAAGCTTATTATCTATTTTTATCCAGAGACCTCACGGGGCAACGGCTGAAACAAATCGTACATTTATTTCAGCCATATACAGAGTTTACTCACCAGCATATTTTTACTCTAGGCAGAATGGACGATCTTCTTCAAACAATCGAATATCGGGATATCTTGGACAAGCATCCTAAGCTTTGGAACTTCTCTATGGACACGCTCAGCAGGGCCCTCTATCGAAATGTGGATTTTGACACCCGGGAAATGCTTTTGTCCATCCAGGCTGCCAATGAGTTTGTACCTACAGAGAGTTACTGCGCGTGCCTTGAGCTGCTAGAGCAGGATCATGGGGTTTTGCTACAAGGTGCTCCAGGTACAGGCAAGACCATGGTATCGCGGCGCATTGCGCTGGAATTTGCTCAGCGGGGATACCGGATACATTTCACAACGGATGGGAATCTTCAGGATGTGAAGGGCATTCTCTCTTGGGATGATACGCCCGAATTGATTTTGCTGGATGATTTTCTAGGGCAGATGTACTTAACGTTGGATCCTGGCAGAGCAAACGAACTGGAGACATTGCTCCACTTTGTCCAGCGAAGCGAACACAAGCGGATTCTCCTGAATTCGCGCATCACTGTTCTGCAAGAGGCGGAACGGAGCATTCCCCTCTTCTCCCGGATTCTCTCCCATATCCAGAAGGTCAATGTGGATAAACTTTCGAAATTTGACAAAGCGCACATCTTCCAAAGCAATTTGAAAAAATACTGTGCTGATCGCCCGCATATTTTTCATTACATCGCATCAAAAAAGCGATACCAAAAGATCATTGAACACCCCAATTTTAACCCGCGCATCATCGGCATGATGGCCGCTACCCTGGGAAATCTTTCGGATCCCAAAGAATTTTACAGCCGTTTGCTGGATCAACTGGGCCAGCCAGCAAATATCTGGGCACAGGAGTTTGAGCAAAATCTCCGGCCGGAGGATCGAGTGCTCTTAACCACCTTGTATTCTCTGACAAACACTGATGTGGACTTCTCCGTGCTAAAGACATGTTATAACGCTCGAATTGCGGCCATGCCGGAAATCGATAAAACAGTGGACCAGATGGGAAACGCGCTCAAGCGGCTGAATCGCTCTATGATCCGCCAGACTTGGGATAAGTCGCGAAAAATCTCGGTGCTCAATCCCTCTGTCAACGACTTCCTATCCCAGTATCTTCAGCATCATCCGCTAGAGCAGCAAGCCATTGTCGCCTCTTCCGTCTATTTTGAACAGGCCTACAAGGTTCTGCACAACAATCCCTGGAAGGATATTTTGAGCACTCCGGCCTTGTTTGATCTGGTGCAACAAAAATGGAAGGATCGCTCGCTCTTGGATTGGCGTTTTCAAAACCAGGCGCATTTGGGCAATATTTTGGCCTATCTGTGTATTGTCCGGCAGCCTTTGCAAGATGACGTATATCGGGATCGGCTGCTCCAGCTGCTGCAAAAGGGCGCGATCGACAGCTATCAACCTTTTTCGCTAGGCAGCCCTCTTTCTTACCTTCAGCCGTTGTTCTCTGAGCCGCTGTTTTCCTACTATCAGATGGAACGCCAGCTCTCCCACAGCAGTTTTGTGGAGGGCCTCATGAAAATCAGCCATTCTCCTGAGGTGTTGCTTCCAGTGCTTTCCCTGATTTGGTCTGTGATCTCTTCCCCAGCGGCAAAATATGAATACGATCTGGCAGGCTTTCAGCAGAAGGCAACAGAATATGCCCAGTATTCTCTTTTAGATAAGGTAGATGATATGGATACCTTTTGCACAGAACGATACGATCAGTCGGAATTTGAATCTTTAGTGCAGGCTATCCCTGAAGATATGTCCGTTGAGGATGCGTTGGATTACTTTGAATTCGAGCTGAGCACGTTTATAGAAGATGATCTGACCGAACAATACGTAGAGTACGTGCGTGAAAGCGTTTTGGATACCTTGTATGAACAGCCATGGTTTGAGGGAACTATCGATCTGGACCAGGATACCATACTGATCGATCAAGATATCTGGAAGAATGCAGAGGTCATGTTGGACAATGCCATGTACGACTATTTCCCGGAAGACGTCTACGACACCTATACCTCCCAGCGCCGGGAATCTATGGATAACATGTATTTTGAGCGTCGAATTTTGGAGATGCAGAGCCACCCAGAGGTAGAAGAGCAAGAGAAGCAGATTCGCTCTCTGTTTGAGGACCAGCTTACTTCATCTGATAGTGATTCATAGTTAAATGATATCGTGGAGCTTATGAGCGATATGTTCTACGAACGCCACATCACTTATTATCTGTTCATTCGATTATGGAATGGATATCATCTAGCATTGATATCATTACTGGTATATATTCAAACAAAAACGGACCAACTACTGTATTGCCGTTGGCCCAATGCCTTTTTATTGCGGTATGATCTAACAATCTCTCTCAAAGTGCTGAGAAGGATTCTATGTTTACCGATTATACGCCATCATCTCATTAAACTCAGGCGGTTTCTCATATCTCTACACAGTTCTCTAAAAAAGGAACTTTCCAACTGCCCGCGACGAATATACAAGGCATATAGCACAATGAGCACGCTAAAAATAGCATAAGCCTGCCACAGCCAAGGCAGCATACTATACTCAAATTTGTGCAGATGGTAGATAGTGTGGTATAAAGGGGAAAGCCACTTCCACTACCATATTGCCTTATATATTAGTCTATGGGCAGTTAGAAAATACATTATCTCTTTAAGTTACTCTCTTCGTTAATAACCTCGTTTTCACCAATCATAAAGCCTATCAAAGAAATTCACTATTGGTATACAGAGGCAGAATGCCCACAAACACAGTAGACTACCAACATCTATTCTATCAATCGCTCTACGTCTCTATGGTGAGCTTGACAATATTTGTATTGTGCGCTTATCATTGTGTTGTACTCCAAGGGGATAAGTATATCATCCCCTCAGTGTACCCACTTGTTTTTTCTGCAATACTAGTGTAAAGTTTTACCTTCTACTCAAATGTACCCTTTTACTTTATTCAAATCCTTATACCCGATCAAAGCTATTCTATATATTGGAACTTTACCTTTTAGCTTTTGGGTATCCTTTTAAGCTTAGATATGTCCTTCAACAATTTCTCTATCGCTTTTGTGGCCATAGGTTTTGTAAGGGCTTGCATCCCTTACAAAACCTATGGCGCAGTGTGGATAGCTTGCTTTGCAAATAATCACATGCTACTTCTGCAGCTTCTTTGGAACCTTCACCTCATACCAAGGGCCAGTGCACGGCAGAGCCGCAAAGATATCTGCAATGGTCAGGAGTGATTTCTCCATCGTCTTAGATACCAAGCCTTGAGATTTTTTTGTCTCCTTCATTGGTTTCACGATCCATGCCACCTCCTTCCCTATCTATCATCATGAATTTTCTAGGCAATTTCAGCATATCATATAATTTCCGCCTTGTGTTCAAATATGAACGAAATGCCATCTACAGTGCACGAAAAGTTTTGAATCTTTGAGGTTTTTAGGTATAATTAGGTGTAAGATAGATATGTCAGGAGCAAAATCATGAATTTACTATGGGCACTTTGGGAAATTTTTGTAAACTTTATTGAGTATTTCTTTCTGTATTATCTCTTGGCCAAGCAGTTAGGGGTTCCCTCTGCCAAAAAGGTCCAAGCCAGATGGGGATTAGTTTTGTTAATTGCAATGATAAGTATCATGAATTTATGCAATATCGATTATATGATCCCCATGGTTTTACTATCCATATTAAAAGTTGTCTATGCGCTTTTACTATTTGGATCCAATCTGGTAAAACGACTTTTTTGGGGATGTATCGGCGCATTTGTTGCAGTTATGGGCAATAGCCTGATCTCCATTATTCTCTCTTGGCTTACCCATGTGGATATTGCGGGAACACTGCTGCCGGGAGAAACGCGGTTCGCCACCACCATCTTATACTGTTTTATTGAGATATGTATCTGCTGGGGGTTATCACGCATACAGCATAAGGCAAAGCTAGACCTGCCCATTGGCTATCAAATTCTCATGTTTGTGATTATGATGCTGGGGCTCATTGCCACTGCGGTTATGATTTCCTATTCCATACAGGCAACTCAGATGACATCTTCTGATCGCATTCTATTGACAGTGGTGAGCGCTGCACTTTTAGTGATCACGTTGGCGAGTCTCTATTTGTTTGAAAGAGCAGGCAAGGCGATCTATGAGAAAATCCACGCCGAATCACAGCTTGCACAGCTCCGTTTAGAAAGGGACAACAATCAGCGGATTGAAGAGATCATCAAATTATGGCGGCATGATTTTCATAACTACCTAGAAGTTTTGCAAATTTATCTCGAAAAGCAGGACTATGAGCAGCTAAAGAAGTACATTGGCGAAACCCGTCAGGATTTTCAGTATGCACTATCACTAGTGGCCACGGGAAATTCTGCTGTGGACGCCATTCTCTCCAGCAAGCTACTCATTGCCTCTTCCAAGGATATTCCAGTAAAATTCACCATCTCACAACTTAGGCATCTGCCATTATCCGAGACTAAGATGTGCGTTTTACTGGGTAATCTGCTGGATAACTCCATTGAGTCATGTTCGAAAATGACCGATCCTCAAAACCGATATATTCAGATCTCCATCAAAATACAGCGGGGCATGTGCCATATTTGTATTGAGAACAGTGCTACAGGTGATTACCACTACACTGGCGAAGGACAACTCATATCGGATAAAGAATCTAAGGATCATGGTTTTGGGCTTGCACGGGTTCAACAAATTGTCGGAGAAGCCAACGGCATTTATACCATTAGCCCTCAGCCAGATAAATTCATCGTATCTATACTTTTACCTATTAACGAGGAGGAAATTTATGATCATTAATGTGGCTATTATAGAAGATGAGCAGCCATTTTGCGAGCAACTATCCGAATTGCTTCTTAAATGGGCTGCTGATCGCAGGCAACTTGTAAATATTAAGCCGTACCTTTCCGGACAAAATTTTCTGATGGATTGGGAAAGCGGAACGGATTTTGACGTAGTATTTATCGATATTATGCTTCCCTATTCACTCAACGGTCTGGAAATTGCCAGGCACATCCGCAAGAACAACGAACAGGTTGCCCTTATTTTTGTAACCAGCGTGGGCACCGAAATAGGAGAAGGGTATCGGGTAAGCGCTATGCAGTATTTGATAAAACCTGCGTCATACGCGGATATTGAGATGTGTATGGATCGTGTGATAAAAAGTGTAGAGCAATATCGAGAAACGGTCTATTGTCTGCAACAGGGGAAAAGCACTTTGCTTCGCATTCCCTATAAAGATATTTTGTACTTTTCTAGTTCTTTACACTACATAGAAATACACACTGCTCAAGAGACGATTCGGCAGCTTATTCGTCTAAAGAACGTTGAGGCAAAACTGCCTGACCAATTTGTCCGTTGCCATAGATCTTATATTGTGAATTTAGAGGCAACTTATTTGGTCACGCCTCACTTTATCAAGCTGATAGACAAAACGACCATTCCTATCAGCAAGACTTATTTAGAAAATGTGAAAAACAAGGTCTCTGCTTATTATCGACAGGAGGTATTATGAATTTACTCGCGAACAAACTTGCGGACCGATTGGTCCGCAGGGGCCTTGACCCAGAAAACAAAGAAATTTATGCCTATGCCATTGAGTGTCTTCTCAATACCACTGCATCCTTTGGCACAATTCTCATTGTAAGTATCATTTTAGGGAAATTCATTCTCGCTCTGATTTGGATGGCGTTCTTTTTTCCCATTCGCCAAACGTCGGGAGGACTACACGCCAGCAATCACATTGGATGCTATATTTTATCAATTTCCATAGGAATTGGCTGTTTGCTCATCAATCCCCTTTTCGTGTCTATCTCTTGGGTTGTATGGCCTGGTCTGGCGATCAGCATCGTAGTCATTTTCTTATTTGCACCTGTGATTCATAAAAACCATCCCTTATCCAGGGAGCGAATGCTGCGTATGAAACGCTCTGCCAGGAGAATTGTAATTGTTGAAAGCTGCCTTTGTGCGGTACTCTTTTTTATAGTGCCAGCCCAATACCCCATCGCCGCAGTTTTAGGATTGCTCTCTGCCACAGTTTCTACGCTCATTGGGCACGTGAAAGATCTAACGATTCAAATTGAATAGCTCTTTTTGTTTTTTCAGCACTTGCTGAATGGCCAAACTGACCTCTGCATTTTTGGTAATTGCCTGCTTATCTGTGTTGATCGAGCGATCATTCGATGACTTGATTTTCAAAGCAATGGCATCTAACTCGGCTGGTAGACAGCGCATAATGCGTTTTGCAGCTGCCAACTC
>CAJJPW010000074.1 GCA_905193725.1 uncultured Eubacteriales bacterium | reverse complement strand
GTTAGCTGCTCCATCTGATCCTCTGTGGCGATTAGCTTGGCAAACTCCTCAGGCAATACGGTCTTGATTTTTCTGCCCTGATGGATGGTCCTTGCAGGTTCCCCTTCCCTTTTCACCAGCTTTTTGGGTTTCCCCTGAGAGGAAATACCCTCTTCCCAATGAGGCTGTTCATATCCCTCTTGTTGTGATTCATAGGGCACTTCCTCTTCCCAGTGGGGCTGTTCGTATCTCTCTTGTTGCGAGTTATAAGGCATTTCCTCTAGGGGCTCTTCTTCCCACTCCCCTTGCAATGGCTCTGCCTTTTGATCCCGTTGTAAAAACGCATTTGACTCCATCTTTTCATCCCATTGATCAGGTCTCGCCTGCCCTTCCTCTAGCGTCTCCAAGGAGGAGGCTGTTATCTCTTCCTGCATGAGCTGACTTAAAAATGCAGGTGCATTCCCTTCCTGGTTGTTCTGTAAAAAGGTAAACCCATCTTTTAAGTGCCGGATGGTATCCAGTGGCGTCAGCGCGTATTCACTGCTCTGCCGCAGCGCCATGTCTGACGCATATCCACATAAAAACGCACCTAATACGCCGCTCTGGCTACAGGATATCCCCTGGGCACACAGAGAGCCGATAACGCCGGAGAGCACATCGCCGCTGCCCCCTTTGGCCATGCCGCTGTTTCCATTGAGCAAAAGCCTGGCCTTGCCATTTGGGGTGGCCACCACCGTTGTGGATCCCTTGAGCAGCACGGTAATCCCGTACTCCCGTGCCAGTTCTACCGCATAAGTTACGAGCTCACTCACCACATGCTCTACCTCTACACCCATGAGCCGTGCCATTTCCTTGGGGTGAGGCGTTACTATGATCTCTCCCCTTCGGCTGCGCAGCATCTGTAAATTACGGGAGAGCAAATTCAGCCCGTCCGCATCGATGACCAGTTTGCCTCCAAAGCTGGCAATGATGTATTCTAATAGCTCCCCAGCCCGTTGGCTAATGCCTAATCCCGGGCCTGCCGTCTTGCCAGCTAAAAAATCATCCACCGTATCCGGTCGAATTTTCACCTGCTCTCGATCTTCAAATAGCTTGCGGGTGACTGCCTGTGGGATTTGATGCTGCAAAATATCCACCACATAGGAACTAGATCCTACGCATACCAGCCCTGCGCCGCTTCTCAAGGCCGCCCTTACCGCCAGCACACATGCTCCTGCCATGCCGTGGCTGCCCGCAATGATCCCCAAGGTGCCAAAAGTACCCTTGTTGGAGTTCCCAGGCCGTTTGGGCAGTGTCAATGCCTTGGTGTCCTTTTGATATACAGCGATATCCACCTTTTCTGCCTGTGGACATCCCCTGTCAATTCCTATTTTATGGACGATTAGTTTTCCCGCATACTCCCTTCCCGGGTAGATAAAATGCCCCAGTTTGGGATACTGAAAGGTAACCGTGGCTTGCGCCCGAATGGCAACCCCCAGCTTTTGGCCTGAATCTGAACTGATGCCTGAGGGGATATCCACCGCCACTACCGGCGCCTTGACGCTATTGATCTTGCCAATCAGCGCCCGATACATGCCGGTAATCTCCCGGGAAAGTCCCGTTCCAAACAGAGCGTCTACCTGCACATCGCACAGGCCCATCTGCCCTAAAATCTCATCTATCTGCTGCTCTTTGACAATGTGAAACATCTGGTCGCATGTGGCCTTGAGGCCGTCAAAATTGATTTTCGCATCCCCTGCGATCTTCTCCAAATCCCCAGCTACCGCCACTTTTACGTCATATCCCTTGACAAGCAGCTGCCGTGCCACTGCAAAGCCATCCCCGCCATTGTTGCCTGTGCCGCAAAACACGTGCACTCTAGCCCCTTTGGCATACTCCTGTTCTATATAGCCGCTCACACCCATGGCTGCATTTTCCATGAGTATTACGCCGGGAATCTGGTTTTTTTCCATCATATAAGCGTCAATACTTCTCATCTTTTGGCTGTTCACTACTTGATACATGGCAATAATTCCTCCTGATCCTTTTGGTCTCTCTTTTCCACTACCACATAGGCCTGAGCCAGCGTCTTGATGTTGGAGAGGCTCACGTGGATAATGTGGCCTTCACTGGGCTTTTTGGGCCCGTCTATCACAATATACGGCTGTCCGCTCTCCCGCCTGAGCACGCTGATCTTCCCCATGGGAATATCCCCTAGGCCCATCCCATAGGCCTTGAGCAGCGCCTCTTTGGCAGCAAAGTTTCCCGCCAGCACTTGAGGGTTGAACTTTCTCTGCCGAAACATCTCTATCTCCTGAGGCGAATACACTCTCTGTAAAAATCGGGCATTCTCCTCCATCTCCTGAAACCGAGCCACCTCTACAATATCCGTGCCTATGCCTATAATCACTTTTATTCTTCTCCCTTGTGCAGCGCTAAGCTGTAAATTGCGTTGCAAATTCCCCTAGCCACCACTTTGGCAGCTGCCGCCAACAGTATGTTAAAGTCACATTCCTTGTTGCCTGTGCTGACTCCAAACAGCGTGTCTCCATCCAACATGGTGTGCACCGGCCGAATGGCCATGGCATAACCGTCATGGCCTATCTGAGCCATCTTTTTAGCCTGGGCTTTGGTCAAATCCGCATCCGTGGCAACCACCCCAATGGTGGTGTTCTGCCCAAAGCCCTGCACCTTTTGCCGCTGCTTTAGCATGGTTTGCACCGTGTTTTGCAGGTTCCCTTGGTCATCTCGCAATCCCGCGATCATCTTCCCCTGCTCATCGTCAAAAATATCTCCGAAGGCGTTGACTACCATGAGCGCGCCCACTTTTACCCCATTGGGCAGAACGATACACGCTGTCCCCAGACCGCTCTTTTCACAGTGATCCGCCCCAAAAAGCTTGCCCACTGTAGCGCCTGTGCCCGCACCGATGGCACCCTGTGGGCAGATAGAAGAGGCATTCTGACAGGCCTCATACCCCATCTTCTTATCCGGGCGAATGTTTGGGGAGCCATACCCTAAGTCGAATATCACTGCTCCCGGTACAATGGGCACTTTGCCAAAGCCCGTGTCAAACCCAATGTGGCGCTCTTCTAAAAACTGCATTATGCCATAAGCTGCTTCCAGGCCAAATGCACTGCCCCCGCACAGGGCAATCCCGTGGACAGCGTCACAGTGGTTGACCGGGTCCAATCCATCTGTCTCTCTGGTGCCCGGCGCGCTACCCCGCACATCTACCCCACACACTGCCTTACCATCAAACAACAGGGCTGTGACGCCGGTGCCCGCCGCAGTATTTTGCGCATGTCCTACGCGTATTCCCTCTATCTCCGTGATTGCTCCTGGATACATTCTTTGCCCTCCCTTTCCATTAGCGATAAGTGTTTTCTCCTCTTACCGAGACCTCTCCGGCGGAGATCAGTTCTCTGCCCTGTTCTCCCTCTAAAATGAGCGCCCCATCCTGGGTAAAGCCACGGCATATCCCCTTTGCCTCATGGTTGAGTCCTAAAATTTCAATTTGACTATTTACAATGGCAGAGCGGCTAGTGTACTTCTCCAGCAAATTTTTTATGCCATTTTGCAAAAATTCCTCATATAGGTGAAAGAAGCTTTGGATCACAGCCGCCGCTATTTGACATCGGCTCAGCGGCTTTCCCGCCTCTATCTGCAACGAGGTGGCCTTTTCCTTCAGTTCCCCATCAAAAGCCGCTCTGTTCACGTTGATCCCAATCCCTGCCACTAAATGGTCGATTTTATCCATATCTGCGGTCATTTCCACCAATATGCCACAGAGCTTTTTTTTGCCAAGGACCACATCGTTGGGCCATTTCACCTGGGCTGGAATGCCCGTGGCTTTTTGAATGCCCAAAATCACCGCCAACCCTGTCATCAGCGTAATGGCAGGTGCATTTTTGGGCTGGATATCCGGCTTTACCAATATGGAAAGGCTGATATTTTCCCCCTTTTGGGTAATCCAAGCTCTTCCTAACCGCCCTTTTCCACCCGTCTGCTGTTCGCACAAAACGATGGACTTATCTTTTAGTGCGGCCGCGTGCTGTTTTGCGTAGTTGTTCGTGGAATCCACCTCATCCATCCAGATCCAGGAAAGCTCCTCCTGTTCCTCTGTGAAAAAAGGTTTGATGTATTCTCCCTTGAGCAAGTCTGGCATTTTCTTCAGTTGGTATCCCCGGTTGCTCACCGAGTCGATCACCGCCCCGTCTTCCTTGAGGGCCTTGATGTGCTTCCACACAGCTGCCCGCGAGATTCCCAGCACTTCACTCAAGGATTCCCCTGAAATATACTGGCCGCGGTTCTCCCAAAGTATTTTTACAATTTTACTCCTCATCGATATCGTCTCCCAACTGCTCTATCAGCGGCCGAATTTGCCCATACTGGTACCCTTTGGATGCCAAACTGCGCATGATCTTGTCGTTTCGCTTTCTCTTTTCTAGATTTTGATTTTTTTGCATGAGGTTTTTTACCAAATGTTCTAAGTTTTCCTCTTCTTTTTGATAATCCTCATCGCTCAGTACGCTTTGTATGGTCTCTTTGGAAATTCCCTTCTGCCCTAACTGGTATGCTAAAAGTTTTATGCTCTTTCCACCAAAGTTTAAGTGGTCTGTCAAATACGCCCGGGCGTACTGTTCATCGTCAATATAGTTATAGTGGGCGAGTTTTTGGATCACCTGTTGAATGACGCCTTCATCCATCTCCTTGCGCTTTAAATAATCCTCCATCTCTTTTTGAGTCCGCATAGCATAGGATAAGTAGCGCACAGCTAAGTCAAACCCGTATTTCTCGTTGTCCTCTCGTACCGCCGCGTTGAGTGCATCATAGGAGATCTCCTTTCCCTTTTTCATCTGGAAATGATATGCTGTCTCCATTCCCACAGAAAAGGCGTACTCCCCTTCGATATATACATTCACTCTGTCCTTGTTCTTTTTCTGAGGTTCTATTGCTGTAATGACCGGCATATTTACTCTCTCCTCTGCCTTTGCTACGAATTCGTTTTCCTGATGACGCCTGCCCTGCTGTTCCCATTTGCTCGTCTATTGCCCATGCTTTTCCCCTTCTCACCTATCCTGTCTATTTATCATCTTCCTTGAGGATTTTCGCACTTTTCACTTGCCCTGCTGTTCCCTCTCCATCCCATGGGAGCATCAGAATAAGATAAATACTCTCTTCTCCTAGCGTCTTTTTTGAGAGCCATCAAAATGCCATCCCTTTGTCCCTTGTTCAGGCAGCTTCTCTTGTGGCCCAGGAGCGCCATATTCCTCCTCGATGCGCGCCCTGAGGTATTCGGGGATCTTGAGTCCCCCTTCTGTCTTTTGAATGACAACCCCTTCCTTGGCATTGCCCCCTAGACACAAATCACAAGTGGCGCCACAATTTGGGCAAACACACATATACGTAAGGCCTCTTTCTGTGTGCACCATATACTCTCCACATTCTTCACAACTACATCTCATTTTGATCTCTTCCCATTCTACGATAATTTTAACACTATTCTATCTCATTTGGGATAAATTTTACAATTTATTTTTGATATGGTAAAATAATTTTTAAGAACTCGACTGATTTGGATACAATATAAAGGAGAGATCTATGAAAAAAATCGCATGTGCTTTATTGGCCATCCTGCTGATTTGCCCCCTTGTGGCATTTACCAGCAGCGAAAAAATATACGATGGAAGCACTATTACGTTAAATACTAAAAGCCAGGTGGTCTGCCTTATACAGGATAGATTGCGGGAGCTGGGATATCTGAATTTTCGCGATAGCTATCGTTTTGCCGACATGACGTATAAAGCTGTCATCTCTTTCCAGGTGAATAACGGCCTCACAGGAGATGGCAATGTGGGAGCGGATACCTTTTACGCCATGTTTGATCCTGAGGCAAAGCGCAAACCAATCAATCCCCAAGTGGTAATTCACTCCGGCCCTGGCTATACCGCACAGCAGCAAATTTCAGGAGAGGCCACTCCTTGGAGCAAGGTGGATTCCCTCATACCCATAGGGACGGATTTTACCATCACCGACTGTAAAACCGCCACTTCTTTTCAAATGCGCAGGACTGGCGGTGTGCATCATGCTAAAGTAGAACCCCTCACTCAAGAGGACACTCAGAGCTTTTTGAAAATCTTCGGGGGAACTCCTAACTGGGAAAAACGCCCTTGTGTGGTTACCATCGGGCAGCAAAAAATTGCATGTTCCCTGTTTGGCATGCCCGGAGGTGCGGATACCATTCCCGGCAACGGCATGGAGGGCAATACCTCCCTCTATTTTCAAGATAGCGTCTCGGACATTGGGGGCACCCCAGATATCGAACACCAGGAGGCTGTACAAAGTGCAGTAGGATGAGCAGATGAAGGAATACTATCAAATCGGCGAAATCTCCCGCCTGTATCAAATTGGGCGGGACTCTTTAATGTATTATGAAAAATTGGGGATGATCCAGCCCAAGCGCAGCCCCAAGGGTTATCGTCTGTACAGTTTGCACGACATCTGGAAGTTAAATGTGATTCGGGATTTGCGCTCTTTGAATTTTTCCATTGCACAGATTAGAGAGTACCTCTGTTCACGCACCTTGGACTCCACTTTTTCTCTATTACAGGCACAAGTCCAGCGCATTGACGCCAAAATCGACGCGTTGCAACAGCAAAAGGCCCATATTCAGCAGCGCCTTGGCAATCTCCGGGCCGTCTTATCCTCGTTTCAGGAGGGGAGGATCTCCCTCGTTTCTTTTCCCCAAAGAAGCGGCACGATTATTCGCACCGATGTTGAGAGAGATGAGGAAATTGACTTTCTCTTTCAAAAGCTTCACAATCAACAAGAGGAATCGTATTTATTGGGAAATACCGATGCGGGCAGCGTAATCACATTAGACAATGTTCTCAAGGGGCACTATCAGAAATTTTCAGCAGTTTTTTTGTTGGATCCTATCTATCAGCCACAAAGCAGCTTTCAACTGCCTGCTGGCAAGTATCTCACCCTCTCCTATCGTGGCAGTTATCAAAAAAGCCCGGGCTATCTTGCCAGTCTGGTTCAATATGCCCGCCAACATCACCTAACACTGGACTCCCACTTCTATGAGCTCTATACGGTGGATATTCACGAGACCAACGAAAAAGAGGAGTTTCTCACACAACTGCTGGTGAAAGTCGTCTAAAGGCCCAGCTTTCCCCATGTTCAGAGTCCAGGCAATCAATCTCCCATTTGATACCAGAGCCCCCTCCGTCAAATGGTCCTTCCCAGCCAAATCAAACGCCATCTTTATTCTATCTTGCGATGGGCATATACCGGCTTAGTGTGTGCTGCTCAGCCTATATCTTCTTCCACTCTCGTTTTTCCAAGTCAGTAGCCATGGTTATTTTCCAGTTTGACACGCCACTAGATTGAGAATATACTTTTATTGAGGCCAATTGTGCATAAGGAGCAAAAAATGAAAAACAAAGTGCGAGAATTGAGAGAACATATGGGGCTTACCCAAGGGCAGTTAGGTGCTCTGGTGGGCACTTCTCGGCAAGCGATTCATGCCATCGAGGCGGAAAAATTCGAGCCGTCTATTTGGCTTGCCTATGATCTATCTCAGGTGTTTGGCTGTACCATCGAACAGATCTTTTTATTTAGAGAGAGCGATAGAAAATCCCGGGCCCAGATCAGAAAACATGTGTAAAACACCTCCTATTGGAGGAAAAAAGTAAGGCTTTTCTCATCAATGTACTCTAACAGTTACTTTTGTTATGCTCCCAGCCTCTTACCCATTTTCTTTCAAGATCCCCCTCTTTCCATTTGATTTAGAGTTCTTTGCGCGCTTTTACAGCAATCTGGTTTCGTGTCTAAGCGAAACATCCACGCGAATCAGCACTAACCAAACAAAAAGCTTCCCATCTGCTGTTCACAGAAGGCAAGCCTTTTTTGGTAGTGTGATGATCCAATTTTTTTGATTGCTACTTGCTTTTGTTCTCGTTGATAAGTCCATATTGGTAAGCTGCCAACAGCCGCTTTAAATCGGCTATCTTCATTTTCAGCTGTTTGCCCACATCTGTCTCTGATACATACAACCGGTTGGGAAGATTTTCTGAGATCACTGTGGTGGATTGTATGTCCTTATTCCAGCGCACCGCCTGTTCTACACTTTCAAAGGGCTGGTGAGCGGCAATGCGAATCCCATGGGAGCTAAAGAACATCGTGTATCCTGCAATACCGGTATACTTTTGGTACGCTCTGCAAAAACCCCCATCTATGACAATGAGCTTTCCGCCTGCTTTTACAGGGCCCTCTCCTTCCTTTACCTTGACGGGCACGTGTCCATTGATAATGCGAGAGTTTTCCCCTGTCAAGCCAAACTCCCTGAGTATTTTATCGCAGTACTCTTCTTCGTTGTACAGCGTATAATAGGGATTTTTCTTCTCCTCCCAAGTGGCCTCATCACAGATGAGCATTCTCTCAAAGGTAGCAATGTGATCTCTGCCAAAGATGGGAGAATTTCTTCCACACCACAAATACCACAGAAAATCCTGGCCGTAATGTCTTTCTTCTGATCCCTCTTCCCCATAGTAGCCTTGGCGGGCAATGGTGTCTGCATAATCCAAAAACGCTTTGCCAGATAGCATCTTTCCATCAAAGGCAAACGTCTCAAACTCCCCTTCTGGTGTGGAGGGGATGCAGCCATGAAATAGCAAATTCCCGTTAAAGCATTTGTAGATGCTCCCTACTTGGTAGAGGAAACGGGTATGCCTTTGCAGCTTTTCGCTGTTTTGGAAAGAGGAAACCAATGCCTCCAGCACATCCTCTTCCTCTTTGGTAAGCCGCTCTGGATATGCCGGATCAATGGTGGGAAAATCCGTGTCCTTTAGCGCGTATTCCTGGCCTCCTAGAGAAATCGTCATGCGATTATAGTCAACCTGCCTGAGCATTTTTCTATCATCCATCTGAAACTCAGGATGAGCGGCAATCACCTGGCATTCCAGCTTAAACTGGATCACAGTGATCGCCTTATGCATTTTGGAGATGAGTGCATAATCTCTAGGTTTAAAGTACTCTTCCGGCTGATTCTTTGGTGCAAAGTGTTTTGCCTCTTGGTATACTTCAGTGGCCAACATCGCCAGGGGGAGCAGATTGATTCCATAGGAATTTTCAATGATGTCCAGATTGCTATACTGCATGCAGTTGTTGAGCACCGTGGCAATGCACACACGGCTCCCCGCAGCCGCCCCC
>CAJJPW010000073.1 GCA_905193725.1 uncultured Eubacteriales bacterium | reverse complement strand
ACGAGACATCTATTGAAGAGTGCGGCGCGGAAGTGCAAAAGGGAAACCCCTTGACCGAGAGAATGCTCCAAAGGCTGTTCCGCAATCCGGAATTCTCCACATTGGTGCGACGGTGCAACGACTTTGGCGCGGGCGGTGTCTGCGTAGCCATTGGAGAGCTGTCTGAGGCGCTGGATATCGACCTTGACCAAGTGCCCAAAAAGTACGAGGGCCTAGATGGCACAGAACTAGCCATCTCAGAATCTCAAGAGAGAATGGCTGTGGTAGTGAGAGAAAAGGACGCCCAAAAGGTTATCCAGTTGGCAGCCCAGGAGAACCTGACAGCTACCAAAGTAGCGGTGGTGACTAGCACAGGACGCATGCGCATGTTCTGGAACGGCAATAAAATTGTAGACTTAAAGCGGGAGTTCTTAGATACCAACGGCGCTCCTCAGTACGCGAAGGCCTTTGTGAAGGATGCACAGTTGGAGGAGATCTGGAAGTATCCATCTCAGGGGAGCTTTGCAGACACTGTAAAGGCATTGCTGAGCGACCTGAACATCTGTAGCCAAAAAGGACTGATCGAGCGGTTTGACTCCACCATCGGAGCGGGAACGGTGAATATGCCTTTAGGCGGAAAGACCCAACTCACGCCGGCTCAGGCCATGGCGGCAAAAGTGCCAGTGCTGGGAAAGAACAGCAAAACGGCGACGATTATGAGCTATGGCATGGATCCAGATCTAGCCAGCGTCAGCCCATATCACGGCGGATTTTACGGCATTGTTCTGTCAGTGGCCAAGTTAGTGGCCAGCGGCGGGGATTATAGACGGGCATGGCTCACCTTGCAGGAGTATTTTGAGAGAATGACAGAGGATCCTGCAAAATGGGGCAAGCCACTGTCTGCACTGCTGGGAGCCTATGCAGCGCAGCGGGAGCTGGGCATTGCGGCAATTGGCGGCAAAGACTCCATGAGCGGCACGTTTAAAGACATCAGCGTCCCTCCCACTTTGTGCTCCTTTGCCATCTGCACCAAAGATGCAGACAAGGTGATTTCTCCAGAGTTTAAAGATGCTGCCAACAGCATTTATCGGATCTCCATCCAAAAAGACCAGTTAGGTCTGGTGGATTTTGAAGATTTAAAGGCGAAGTATAGCAAATTACAAAGACTCATAGAGGCAGGCACTGTAGTTTCTGCCTATGCAGTAGATCGAGGAGGCGCTTTGGCCGGCCTGTGCAAAATGGCGTTGGGCAACCAGATTGGCTTCCAGTTAGAGCCAGGGCTCACACTAGACCAGCTGACCTCTAAGGACTATGGAGATATCTTAGTGGAGTCGGCAGAAGATCTATCGGGATTCGCCCAGAAGATCGCCACCTTGCAGCAAGCTCCCTATGGAGAAGGGCTGGGAGAAAAAGTGGCCATAGACCAGATGACTGAATGGTTTGAAGCGCCACTGGAAAAGGTGTTCCCGACGAAAACCAAAGACCAGGGGGACTTGGATACTCCTGTTACAAAAGTAAGGGCGCAAATTGTACCAAGAGAGAAGTTTGCCTGCCCTCAGGTGGTCATTCCAGTGTTCCCAGGAACCAACTGTGAGTACGATACAGCAGCTGCCTTTGAACGAGCTGGCGCAAAGTCCAAGGTAGTGATCATACGCAATCGCTCTGCACAGGACATTGACGCCTCCATACAGGAGCTAGCGAAGGCCATTGAAGGGAGCCAAATGATCATGATACCAGGTGGGTTCTCAGCTGGCGACGAGCCGGATGGATCTGGCAAATTTATCGCCACCACCTTCCGCAACCCTAAAGTATCTGATGCGGTGATGGAGTTGCTGCGGCAGAGAGATGGCTTGATGCTGGGCATCTGCAACGGTTTCCAGGCGCTGATTAAGCTGGGCCTAGTACCTTATGGGGAAATTCGGCAGATGCGCACAGACAGCCCCACACTGACGTATAACACCATTGGAAGGCACGTATCCTGCATCGTGAAGACCAGGATGACTTCTGTCAAATCCCCGTGGCTGGCCGGCGTAGAACCGGGAGAGGTGTACAGTGTGGCAGTTTCCCACGGTGAGGGACGTTTTGTAGCTACTGAGGAGGAAATTGCGCAGCTGATTCAAAATGGCCAAGTGGCCACCCAATATGTAAGCGACAGTGGGGTGCCTACCATGGACATTCGGTATAACCCCAACGGCTCTATGCATGCCATCGAGGGAATTCTCAGCCAAGATGGCAGGGTATTTGGGAAAATGGGTCATTCCGAGAGATGGAACAACGGCCTGTTTGCCAATGTGCCAGGTAACTACGATCAGAAAATATTCGCTTCGGGCGTTAACTACTTCAAATAAAAAAGACAAGACATATGGAAATCTGGTGAGGGACATGGGCCGTAAGACCTGTGTCCTTTTTTGAGGAAATAATAGGTTGTTTGAGGAAGAGAGGTCAGGGTACCAATAAAATGACGATATAGATTGGCATCTAGGGGGAGATGTGACAATGTACAGTGAACCAAAGGACCAAAAAATCAATTGCCCGGAACGGGGAAGTGCTCAGCTTCCCAGAGAACTGGAGCATTTTTTAGGTGCAGATAAAAATTCCCATCTGCGCTATGAAATAGGGGATGACGGGATAAAGATATACCCTAACATCCATAGTCTTTCCAAAGTTTATGTAGAAGTAACTACCAACTGCAATTTGAAATGCAAAACCTGTCTGAGAAACAGCTGGGAAGACGCAGCGCTGATGGATATGGAGCTCCAATTGTTCCAAAAACTGATGGATGATTTGAAGGAGTTTCCCTATGTAAACAGCGTGATGTTCGGTGGGTTTGGAGAGCCTACCCACCACAAAGACATCATCCAGATGATTCGCATGGTAAAGGAGCAAGGGCTTTTATGTGAGATGGTCACCAACGGGACACTACTCAGTGAGGAGTTCTGTGATCAGTTGATCGACGCCCAAATGGATCGGATTTACGTCTCCTTTGATGCTGTGAGCAAAAAGGTATTTCAAGACTTACGGGTGGGGACCTCTCAGGATAAAGTGATGGGCAACTTGATTTCTCTCAGTCGCAAGATCAGGGAGAAAAAGTCTCATCTGGAGATCGCGCTCAACTTTGTGGCGGGTAAACACAATATCCACGAACTCATAAAGCTGCCGGCGCTGGCAGAACAAGTGGGGGCGAAAGCGGTGTATGTGAGCAATGTTTTACCCTATACAGAGGATATGGAGCAAAATCTGCTCTATGACAATGCTCTGTTTGAGGACTGTTATGGGAGAATGCTCAAGCTGGTTCTCCCCAGGATGGATTGGAATGATACCACCATCCAGGCACTCTATAGCGCATTTAAAAGCACCAGGAATGTTTGGTTTATGAGGAATTCCACTGCTGTGCCCACGAAGAGCTGCCGTTTTATACGGGAAAGGTGCACCGTCATTCGGCCGGATGGCACAGTATCCCCCTGTATGGGGTTGCTGCACGACTATACCACCTATCTGCATGGCATTGAGAGAAAGATTTGCCAGCATACTCTGGGGGATATTCGGCAGAACAGTTTGAAAAGCATCTGGGACAGCCAGGAATACAGAGCGTTTCGGGAGCGAGTGGATCAGTTTGAGTTCTCCATCTGCTATTCCTGTGGGGGATGCCATAATCTGGACTCAAATGAACAGGATTGCTTTGGGAACGAGTTCCCCACCTGTGGGGGATGCCTTTGGGCCCAAGGGGTCATCCAGTGCCCATAAGTCCAATCCATGCTGGAAAGGGAGGCTCATCCCTCATCCAGCATCTGCGTGATGGCCTCGATTTCCATGGGATAAAATACCCACTCTGAATTCTTTTCATGATCCTTCTGTGCCTGTTGCAGTAATTTTTGCAGATCCCTTTTAGTGCGGGAGCTCAGACAGCGCCTGCGGAGATAGATGTACTTTTGCCGGTCATATCGTTTTCCCTTATACTCAAAAGTAGGGCCTGCAAAATTTTCCTCTGTGATCAGGCACTTTTTTAGTGTTCGGTTGTTGCGCATACAGGCAATGAGCACGGCGATGCCCCCCATCAGTAAACCGGATATGGCTCCTTCAAGTAACCCCACAAAATTCACCCCCAATATATGATAATTACCATGTATTGACATACATAGTATATCAAAAATCCAGAACTGTTACTTTTCTACAACAAAAGAATTGTGACAATTCTGGATTTCAAATCGATTAGGTATTTTTCATTGAGAGGAACAGCTCGTTATGCGCTGTATACCAGGCCGGCGTCTGCATCTACAGAAACTAGCGTGCCATTCTTCAGGATCTTGGAGGCGTTTTTCGCTCCTACAATCACGGGAATGTCCAAAGCTTGGCCCACAATGGCCGCATGAGAGTTGACGCCGTTTTCCTCACAGATCACGCCCTTGGCATCTCGAAGCAGTGGAATGAGATCATTAGTGGTCTGTGGAATCACCAAAATGTCATCCTTATGGAAGCGGTGCATGGCCTCATCAGCGTTAGCTGCGACACAGAGCTTGCCAATGGCAGAGAGCTTGTTGATTCCCCGCCCAGAGACAAGAATATCGCCCACCATATGGACTTTGATCATATTGGTTGTGCCTGAAACCCCAACTGGGATACCGGCGGTGATCACGGTAATATCTCCATCTTTCACGTATCCTTTCTCTCGCGCAACCTCAATGGCATGAGTGAAGAGATCATCTTCACACTTTTGGATGTCGATTTTGAGCGGAACGACGCCCCAAGACATGGACAGCTGCCGGTAAGTCTTTTCACAGGGGGTACACCCTAAAATGGGCATCTGTGGACGGTATCGAGAGATGAGCCGTGCTGTCTGCCCAGAGAGAGTTACGGTGGCAATGGCCCGCGCATCCAGGTCATAGGCAGTGGTTACCGTGGCATGGCTGATGGCGTTGGTAATATCCGGGATGGTGGGACTGGAGATGCTGGAAAATCTCTTTTTGTAGTCGATATCCTGTTCCGTGCGCTCCGCAATTTGAGACATGGTCTTAAGCGCCTCTACTGGGTACTTGCCAGAGGCAGTTTCACCAGAGAGCATAATGGCGCTGGTGCCATCGTAAATGGCATTTGCCACGTCTGTGGCCTCTGCACGAGTAGGCCGGGGATTTTTAATCATGCTATCCAGCATTTGGGTGGCAGTGATCACCAAACGGCCACAGCTATAGGCCTTCTTGATGAGCTCTTTTTGCAGGATGGGAACTTCCTCTAGGGGGATTTCCACGCCCATGTCGCCTCTGGCAATCATAATGCCGTCGGCAACGAGGAGGATATCGTCGATATTCTCCACTCCCTGTAGATTTTCTATTTTAGCGATAATCTTAGTGTTTTTGCTGTTTTGTGCGTTGAGAATGCGGCGAATTTGCATGATGTCGTCCGCTGTTCTGGTGAACGAAGCGGCGATAAAGTCAAACCCAGCCTTTGCACCAAAGACGATATCACTGGTGTCCTTTTCGTTTAAGTAGGGCATATTGAGATGTACCCCTGGGATGTTGACACCCTTGCGATTGGAGATGGTGCCGCCGTTAAATACTTGGCAAACCAGGGAATCCTTGGTAACTTGGATGACCTCCATTTGTATGAGGCCGTCATCCAGCAAGATGGTGGTGCCCTGTTTTACGTCTTTGCAGATATCTTTGTAGGAGATGGATACACAGGAGGAATCCCCCTCAATTTCCCGGGTGGTCAGGGTAAAGGTCTGTCCATCCATCAGATCTACTTTACCCTCCTTGAAGGTGCCTATGCGGATTTCAGGGCCTCTAGTGTCCAGTAGAGTGGCAATGGGCAAATCCAGCTCCTGGCTGACCTTTGCCAGAATATCGAATTTCTTTTTGTGTATTTCATAATCGTCGTGGGAGAAGTTAAATCGAGCTACGTTCATCCCATTTTCCGCCAAAGCGCGGATCACAGGTTCAGTGTCGGATGAGGGCCCTAAAGTACAGATGATCTTTGTCTTTCGCATATTGTATCCTCCAATTAAAAATACAAATTTTTATTAAACATCTCAAAGTTCCGTGCGCCCAACTCCAAATTCTGCTGGGGCAGGCGGATCGGATTTACATTCTATTGGCAGTTAACCAATAATGTATTTCCCCGGTAGGATGACCTATTCAAATTTTCCCCAACTTTATCATACTATAATTGGCATAAAAATACAATGCATAAAGATAGCTAAAATAATTAAGATTTTGAAAATAAATCGACGAGCCTATGGAAAATGTGTTACAATAAATCCAAAGATCAAGGAGGCGAGAATATGAAGCCGATCAAATTTGCCATTATGGGAGCGGGCGGGATTGGCCGCAAGATGGCTAAGACAATTCTTCACATGAAAGAGATACAGGCTTATGCTGTAGGCGCTCGAGATTCAGTACGAGCCCAGCAGTTTGCCGATGAGTTTGGGTTTCGAAAGGCCTATGGCTCTTATGAGCAACTGCTAGCTGATCCAGAGGTGGAGCTCGTATATATCGGCACGCCTCATTCCCACCATTTGGATTGTGCAAAAATGTGCCTAGAGGCGGGAAAACACGTGTTATGCGAAAAACCGCTCATGGTGAATGCAGGGCAGGCGGAGGAGATTTTCCAGTTGGCAGAGCAGAAGGGCCTTCTCATTACCGAGGCCATGTGGCCCAGGTATATGCCCATGGCAAAGACGCTCAATGAGACGTGCGAGAGCGGAGCGATTGGGAAAATCCATTCGGTTGTGGCCAATATCGGCTATAATTTGGTGAATGTGCCAAGGCTGATGGACCCTGCGCTGGCTGGAGGGGCATTGCTGGATGTGGGCATCTACGCTATCAATTTTGCCGCTATGGTGCTGGGGGACGATCTGGAAATCCTATCGTCTAGCAGGATGCTCTCTGAAAGAGGGATTGACCTGGAAAACAGCATGACACTCCAAAGCCCGCAAGGACAGATGGCAGTGCTGCACAGCAGCATACTGGGCTGGTCAGACCACCAGGGTCTGATCTGTGGAGAGCAAGGGTATATTGTGGTAGATGAGATCACCAACTTTGGCAGCATTTCGGTATTTGACAGCGAAAAACGGCAAATTGCCAGATATGAGCGGCCAGAGCAGATCAGCGGATATGAATACGAAGTACAGGCGGCAGTGAAGGCCATTCGGGAGGGAAAACGAGAATGCCCTCAAATGCCACATAGCACTACGTTAAAAACGATGAAGCTGATGGATGCTCTGCGGGAAAACTGGGGCGTCCGCTATCCCTTTGAAGGGTAGAAAAATATATGGATCAACTGCCGCGCTGAGATCAAGTAGACTTACATGGTGCCTTATGATTGTGGGTCGGCCTCTAAGATATCGCGATAGGAGATCTCGTAGGGGACGACGCGCTCCATATACTCCTCCATATGAGCGGGCTTAGTAAAGCCATATTTTTGGTATAGACCGTGGGCGTCTGGCGTGATTAAGTGGCTGCGTCGAATGACTTTGAGAACGGGATGTGAGGTAACTGCCTCCAGCAGCCATTTGCCTAACCCCTTGCCCCGATGGGCCTTGGCCACAATGACGTCGGTGTAGTAGGCAAAGGTGGCGTAATCGGTGACCACCCGCACCATGCCAACTGGTTCGCCTTGGCATAGAATCACAAAATTGAGGCTGTGGGAGAGAGCGCGTATGGTGAGCTCTAAGGGCCGATCTTTGCAAGACCAGTCGTGCTCACGGATGAGTGTAGCGGTTTTGGCGAAATCCAATTGGTTATTATCGGAGCAGATTTCATACTCCTTCCACAAGGGGTGTTTGATATTTTCCATGGACAACTCCTTTGAAGTGAAATACATAGTATTATGATAAAACAAAAATGGCGAGGCTGCAAGTCTAGAGCTTTTGGATAGAGAGGAACAATGATAGACGTAAAAAAGGAGACGAAACTATGACGCAAGTAGCAGGAAAAAGGGTAGCAGTGGGAATGTCCGGCGGTGTGGATTCCGCAGTGAGCGCTCTACTGCTCAAGGAACAGGGATATGATGTCATAGGGATCTTTATGAAAAACTGGGATGAAAAGAAGCTGGGCGGTGAGTGTACAGCCACAGCAGATTACGACGACGTGCGCGCGGTATGCGACCAGATCGGCATCCCCTATTATACTGTGAACTTTGAAAAAGAGTATTGGGATAGAGTGTTCACCTACTTCTTAGAGGAGTATAAAAACGGGAGAACGCCCAATCCAGATGTGCTGTGCAATAAGGAAATCAAGTTCAACTACTTTTTGAAGTTCGCCCTTTCCACAACCATGGCGGATTACATGGCAACAGGGCATTACGCCAGATTATCTAAAGAGGATGGAAAAGTAAAGCTGCTCAAAGGGGTGGACCCAAATAAAGATCAGACGTATTTTCTGTGCATGCTAAGCCAAGAGCAGCTCAAAAATGTGCTGTTTCCAGTAGGGGATCTCACCAAGCAGCAGGTGCGGCAAATCGCATTGGATAACAACTTAAAGGTGGCGAAGAAAAAAGATTCTACCGGCATCTGCTTTATCGGCGAACGGAACTTTAAGCAGTTTTTAAAGAACTTCCTACCTGCCCAAAAGGGGAAGATCATAGACATTGACACAGGCAAGTACATCAAAGACCACGATGGGCTGATGTACTATACCCTGGGCCAGCGCAGAGGCCTGGATATTGGGGGCTGTGGCACAGGGGAGAGATGGTTTGTGGTGAAAAAAGACCTGGAGAACAATGTGCTGTATGTGGCGCAGGGCAGAGACCACAAAGACCTTTACTCCAAAGCACTGGTGTCTGACCATGTGAACTTTATCGGAGAGAGACCGCCCCAAGACCAATTTGAGTGCACTGCCAGATTCCGTTACCGGCAGCCGGACCAAAAGGTGCGAGTTAGCTGCCAGGGGGACAAGCTGCTTATCGAGTTTGCCGAGCCCCAACGGGCGGTTACGCCGGGGCAGTTTGCCGTGCTTTACCAAGGTGAACAGTGCCTTGGGGGCAGCGTGATACAAGAGGTCATCTTTTAAAACAGTTGTAGAAGATTGCTAAGCCACCACTGGCAGCGCAAATAAGCCATTGAAACAGTGTAAAAGGAGTGATTTTATGGCATATCAGATCAAATCCCAGGAGGAACAGGAGTTTTTAAATAATTATAGACCGGGGGATTATGAGAATCCTGCAGTTACTACGGATATGTATCTATTTGGCTACCGGCCCTCGGAGAAAAAAATGTATCCCTTGCTCATCCAAAGGGGAGGGCACCCCTGCCGCGGCTACTGGGCTTTCCCTGGCGGGTTCATCGAGATCGACGAGAGCCTGGAGGATGCGGTA
>CAJJPW010000072.1 GCA_905193725.1 uncultured Eubacteriales bacterium | reverse complement strand
GAAAGCCACAGACGAAGATGTGGAAAAGGAAATTGAAGAACTGGCAAAGCAGGCAAACAAGAGTGTAGAAGAATATAAAAAGCTGCTGGGAGACCAAGATATGGCTTACTTCAAAGATAGAGCAGAATTTAAAAAGCTGGTGGATTTCCTGGTAGATAACGCAGTGCAAGTGCCAAAAAACGCAGCAAGTAAATAATATTTTTGACTGAGGGTGGCATATTATATAGGGCTAAAGCGAAAAATAATAGACGCCTTTGAGAAGGACATATGCTAAGGGAAAACCCATATTATTTGTTGGTATGGAAACATGAAATGCGCTGCTGTAAAATAGTATGTTAAGGGAGGATCGATTATGAATTTAGTGCCAATGGTTGTAGAGCAGACCAATCGAGGAGAGCGCTCCTACGACATTTATTCCAGACTGTTAAAGGATAGAATTATATTTTTGGCAGGTGAGATCAATGACGACGTGGCAAGCTTAGTGGTTGCACAGATGATCTTTTTAGAGGCAGAAGACCCAGATAAGGACATTTACCTTTACATCAACAGCCCTGGCGGTTCGGTCACCGCTGGCATGGCGATTTATGATACGATGCAGTATATCAAGTGCGAGGTGAACACCATCGTAATCGGTATGGCAGCCTCCATGGGGGCATTTTTGCTGGCAGCGGGCGCTAAGGGTAAGAGAAAGGCGCTGCCCAATAGTGAAGTGATGATCCATCAGCCTTTGGGAGGTGCTAGCGGCCAGGCTACAGATGTGGCGATTCACGCCGAACACATTTTGAAGACCAAAGAGAAGATGAATAAAATCCTCAGCGAGAGAACCGGTCAGTCGCTGAAAAAAATCAAGGCAGATGTAGAGAGGGATTACTTTATGTCTGCTGACGATGCGCTGGAATACGGCATTGTAGATGAAGTAATACCAGCAAAGCGCTAAGGATAAACGAACTTACTTATGAGAAAAATGGGGAATTGGTTTGACACCTTTGAAACCGGTGATCTATACTATAAGTAAGGAGATATTTCTGCCAAGCAGAAAAGCTGTTTTATCAAAGAAGCAGAAAGCGCTGTTTGTAAAAATGAATTTTGAGGTGAAGGATGAGTATTAAAAATATGGATGATTCCAATCATATTAAATGCTCTTTTTGTGGAAAGCTGCAAGAACAGGTGAGGCGCATTGTGGCGGGGCCAGGTGTTTACATCTGCGACGAGTGCATTGAAGTGTGCAAGGAAATTATCGAAGAAGCTTTCTATGAAGATAAAGAAATCGAGCTAAAGGACGTGCCAAAGCCCAGCGAAATCGTGGAGAAATTAAACGAGTACGTCATCGGGCAGGAAGCGGCCAAAAAGGTTTTGGCAGTGGCAGTGTATAACCACTATAAGCGGGTTGCGGCGACTGACAAGCAAAACGATGTGGAGGTTCAAAAGAGCAATATTTTGCTATTAGGGCCTACAGGTTCAGGAAAGACGCTGCTGGCGCAGACACTGGCGAGGATATTGGATGTTCCCTTTACCATTGCCGATGCCACCTCTCTTACAGAGGCTGGTTACGTTGGCGAGGACGTAGAGACCATTCTGCTCAAGCTGATTCAGGCGGCGGATTACGATATTGAGAGAGCCCAAAGGGGAATTATCTATATCGACGAAGTGGATAAAATCTCCAGAAAGAGCGACAACCCCTCTATCACTAGAGATGTCTCAGGAGAAGGCGTTCAACAGGCGCTGCTCAAGATATTAGAGGGCACAGTGGCCAGTGTGCCTCCCCAAGGGGGAAGAAAACATCCTCATCAGGAGTTCCTACAGATAGACACTACGAATATTCTGTTCATCTGTGGTGGTGCATTCTCTGGTCTGGAAAATATCATTGAAAATCGAATTGGCAAAAAGACTATGGGCTTTGGAGCCGATGTGGTGAGCAAGAAGGAAAAGGACGTAGGAAAACTGTTTGAACAGATTCTGCCCGAGGACCTTTTGAAGTACGGCCTGATTCCAGAGTTTGTAGGCCGGCTGCCCGTCATTGCTACATTAAATACGCTGGATGAACAGGCGCTGATCGACATTCTCACAAAGCCGAAGAATGCGCTTATCAAACAGTACGCACGGCTGCTAGAACTGGATAATGTGAAGCTGGAGTTTGAGGACGACGCAATTCTAGAAGTCGCCAAAATGGCCATAGAGCGCCAGACAGGTGCAAGAGGCCTCAGAGCCATTATCGAATCGGCCATGACGGATATTATGTATGAACTCCCGTCAGAAGACGATGTGGATAAGTGCATTGTGACCAAAGAGACCATTCGCAATGCAGTACGGCCAAGACTCATCTATGGGCGCAAGCCAAAGCAACTGACAAATGGCGAGGAAATCGCTTAGGTCGGGGGCAACCCAACTGGCAGAAAAGCCAAAGGGAAAATGAAATATCGACGATGAAGAGCCCTTACACAGCAATATAGCTGTTAGGGGCTTTATTTTTGCCCTCAGGGCGGTTATATGCCAAGAAAAAGCTAGGGTATCTATCCGAAAGGGATGATCAAGTTTACTGGCTATTTATGATATGATGTGTGTGAGAAACGAAAAACATTGGCAAAGGGAACTGACGCTGCCAATGGGGAAAAATTTTTGGAGACCTGGTTATAAAATCACAAAATGTGCGGGACAATAGTATTGATTGAGAATGTATTGATGAGCAGGAGGACAAATCGTTGACAGACATCATTATTGCCGTGCAGTTGTTTTTTGGATTGATTATAGGTCTTTACTTTTTGAATTTATATAAAACACAGAAGAGCCAAAAGAGCTCAATTGAAAAGGAATCTCGGTTGCAGATGAATCAGTTGCAGCATATGAGGACGATTTCTCTCACGATGCCATTGAGCGAAAAGACCCGCCCAACCACATTTGAGGACATTGTGGGGCAGGAAGACGGAATTCGTGCCCTTAAAGCTGCCATTTGTGGAAAAAACCCTCAGCATGTAATTATTTATGGACCTCCTGGGGTGGGAAAAACCTGTGCTGCCCGCTTGGTGCTGGAAGAGGCAAAGAAAAACCCAGCTTCTCCATTTACCCAAAACGCCAAGTTTATTGAAGTAGATGCTACCTGTGTCCGATTTGACGAGAGGTCTATTGCAGACCCGCTCATTGGCAGTGTGCACGACCCTATCTATCAAGGGGCTGGCAACATGGGAGCGGCTGGTATTCCACAGCCCAAGCCTGGGGCAGTGACCAAAGCCCATGGGGGCATTTTATTTTTAGACGAAATTGGGGAGATTCACCCCATTCAGATGAACAAGCTGTTAAAGGTATTAGAAGATAGAAAAGTCATGTTAGATAGCGCTTATTACAGCAGGGAAGATGCCAACATCCCAGCACATATCCATGAGATCTTCCAAAATGGCCTTCCTGCCGACTTTCGGCTAATAGGAGCTACCACCAGAAATCCCTCAGATATTCCGGCGGCGATTCGCTCCCGATGCCTGGAGATTTTCTTCCGACCGCTATACCACGACGAGATCTGCCAAATTGCTCAAAAGAGCGCGCAAAAGGCGGGGTTCGACATTAGGCAAGAGGCGCTGGATGTGATCGGCCAATACTCCTCCAATGGGAGGGACACGGTAAACATGATCCAGCTGGCGGGTGGCCTTGCCTATGAGCAAAAAAGAGACACTATACTGAAGGAAGATATCGAATGGGTAGTGGCTACGGGGCACTACCAAAAGGCGCCAGAGGTGAAGCTCAAAAAGGGCGGTGCAGTAGGCTGCGTCAACGGACTTGCAGTATGCGGCTCTGGCATTGGCATGGTCATGCCCATCGAGGCCATTGCCAGCAAAGCGGCAAAGGGAATGGGGAAAGTGCGGCTCACAGGTTTTGTGGAAGAGGAGGAGATTGGCGGCAATATGAGCCATATGAAGCGCAAAAGTACTGCCAAATGTTCCATTGAAAATATGCTCACAGTGCTGAAAACGAAAATGGGATTGCCAGTGGAGGATTACGATATTCACGTCAACGTGCCCGGTGGTATGCCGGTGGATGGGCCTTCAGCGGGAATTGCCATTACCGCAGCAGTGTATTCGGCCATTACTGGGCAAAAAATCAATAGCCAGATTGCCATGACAGGAGAGATCTCCATCACCGGTAGGGTAATGCCGGTGGGAGGTGTGCAGGAAAAATGTGAGGCGGCCAAAAAAGCAGGGGCCAAGCTGATTATCATCCCTAAAGAAAATGAGACAGAGCACTTAAAAAAGCTGGGAGTGTCGCTGGTCTGTGCTTCCCAGATCCAAGAAGTTTTTGACGCGTTGCTGCTGCAAACAGACCAAAAACTGCTGGTGGATACCGAAAATCTAGAACTTCTTTTGGCCAGCGGGAGTGAAAAAACGGCTTAACGGGAATTTTTTGCCTACTTTATGGCAAAACTTTGAGAATTTTGCTTGTAATTTAAAATATTGTATGATAGAATGAGTAAGGATTACAGGAACGGAGCTGAAAAGAGTGGGAGTTACCCACTCTTTTCAATTATGATTGTCTTCAGGGCAGAATAGTCCGGGGCGTACCTAGAGGGAGCGCCGCCCAAAAAGAGCTTGGCGTGAATATAGAAGGCAAATTATCCGGGGGCGTGCCTGGAGGGAGCGGCATTACCTAAAGGGGCAGAATTGTGCAGAATTGTCCGGGAATGCAGCAATTGTCTATGGGTACAAAATGCTCAGAGGTACAGGATTGCCCAGAAGGGTAGAGTTGTCAAAAAGGAGGCAGCATTGTCAAAACAGATAGAAAAATCCATAGAAGAGCTCACTGCTCAGACGATTTTAGAGCAGGGATATGAGCTGATCGATGTGGAGATGAACAAAACGGGCGGCGCTATAGAGCTCATCCTCTATATTGATGGGGAAAACGGCGTGGATCTAGACGCCTGCGAAAGAGTGAGTAGAGCCATCGACCCGATAATCGAAAAGGCGGATTTAATCTCCGATTCTTATATGCTATGCGTATCATCCCCGGGGATTGAAAGGGCGCTCAAGCGGCCCAGGGATTTTGAAAAAAGCTTAGGGCAAATGGTTCGAGTAAAGCTGTTTGCAGCGTTTGAAGGGAAAAAAGAATTTATTGGGACACTAAGCAGCTACGATGAAAAGCAAGGCTCTTTTTCGCTGGACATGGGAGATGGCACGGAAATGACCTTTGAAAAACAGGAAGTAGCAATTGTAAAATTATATGCCGAATTTTAGGGTATGGAGGAATCAACATGAACGCTGATTTTATTTTGGCACTGGAACAATTAGAAAAGGAAAAGGGGATTAGTAAAGAACTGCTGTTAGAGACCATAGAGACTGCGTTGATTTCAGCATACAAGCGGCATTTTGGCATCACCCAAAATGCCAGAGTGACCATCAACAGCGATACCGGAGAGATCCACGTGTATGCGGCAAAGGAAGTGGTGGACGACGTGTTTGACGACACCTTTGAAATCTCTCTAGAAGATGCGAGAAAGATCAACATCGCCTACGAACTGGGAGATACAGTGGAGATTGAAGTGACGCCAAAGTCCTTTGGCAGAATTGCCGCCCAAACTGCAAAACAGGTGGTAGTACAGAGAATCAGAGAGGCGGAAAGAGGTGCCCTATACGAGGCCTATCAGGAAAAGCAGGACGAAGTAGTAAGCGCTGTCATTCATAGAGTGGATCATGGCAATGTTTACTTAGAATTGGATAAGGCAGAGGGATTTATGCCCGCTGTGGAGACCATTCGTGGTGAAAAATATATTGTCAACGACAGAAAAAAGGTGTACATTGTGGAGGTGAAAAAGACCTCCAAGGGGCCGCAAATCATCGCCTCTAGACGCCATCCGGGGTTAGTGCGCCGTCTGTTTGAGCTAGAAGTGCCGGAGATCTTCCAAAATGTGGTGCAGATCAAGTCCATTGCCAGAGAGGCTGGACAGCGCACCAAGATTGCCGTCTGGTCTGACGATCCCAATGTGGATGCAGTAGGCGCCTGCGTGGGTCCTAGGGGCATTCGAATTGAAAGCGTGGTAAAAGAGCTGGGTGGAGAGAAAATTGACGTTATCCCCTACAGCCACAACCCGGCGGAGTTTATCGCCAACGCCTTGCGGCCATCTAAGGTAGTCATTGTGCAGATCAATGAAGAGGAAAAAGCGGCCAAAGTAATTGTGCCGGATTATCAGTTATCCTTGGCCATTGGCAAAGAAGGGCAAAACGCTCGGTTGGCAGCCAAGCTCACTGGTTGGAAGATTGACATCAAGAGCCAGTCTCAGGTGGAAGAGGGCCTGTTTGGAGAGGAGAAAGCTCCCATACAAGAGGGAATGATGCCGCCGATTCCGCCACTGCCAGAGGATTTGCGGATGGATTTGGACGATTTAGATGATATCAACTTAAATGGCATGGAGAACATAGATGACTCCACGCCGGAGGACGAAGGCGAGAATAGCCAAGAATAAAAATAATCTAAAATCCCACAAAGGGGCTTTAGGATAAATTAAAAAAGACTTGTTTGGAGGATATGGATTGAAAACACGAAAGATCCCGGTGAGAATGTGCATTGCATGTCGAGAGGGAAAACCAAAGCGAGATTTAATCCGAGTGGTGAAGAACAAAGAAGGCGTGGTGTCTGTGGATACTACTGGCAAGGCACAGGGGCGTGGTGCATATCTTTGCCCTTCTCTAGAATGCCTGGACAAGGCGAAAAAAACCAAAGCACTATCTCGGGCCCTGGAGATAGACATGACGCAGGAAATGTACGACGAAATTAAGCGGGTGATATTAAGACGTGAAATCCTCTGAGTTTTTAAATCTGTTGGGAATTGGGGCAAAGGCAGGAAAGCTGGCTTATGGGGCTACGGCCTGTGAGAGTGCGATCAAGAGAAAAAAGGCGGCACTTGTGATTTTGTCAGATGAACTGACGGAAAACGGGAAAAAGTCGATGTTAAATCAGTGTAAATATTACCATGTAAAGGCCATATGTGATGTCGAAGATTTGGGAAGAAGCATAGGGAAACCGAATAATAAGTTAGTGTGTGTATTAGACGGAAATTTTGCAAATCGGCTGCTTCAAATCGTTCACGGGCAAGAATCTTCCGGAGGTGTAGTGAGTGAATAAAATGAATCTATTGGAAATCAGCAGGAACTTGAAACAGCAGGTGAAAAGTGTATCTGGCGGACTTGCAGATGCCCAGAAACAGTTGCAGCATAAAATTGCCAGCGCAAAGGAAATCGAGGGCAAAGTGGCCAAAATTGCACGAGAAAAGAAATTGCAGGAACAGCAAGCGCTAGAGGCACAGCTGGAAAAGGAGCAGATGACAAAACAGCAAGCTGCTGTACAGGAAAGCCAAAAACCAGCACAAGAAGAGCCCGAGCAAATTACTGTCAAAACGCCAGCGATAGAGGAAAAGAAAGCCACAGAAGCTGACAGCCAGGCTGAAAAACAGCTGTCTGGGAAAAAGCTGAATGAGAACGAGGATAAGCCAGTGGAACAGCAGATGACAAATCAAAAATCGGTGAAGGAAGAACAACAGGAAAAGACAAATAACGGCGCGGAGAAAAAGCCGGAAGTTGTAGTGAAAGCAGAGCCAAATGTGGTGAAAACCGAAAATTCTAGCAGTCAAACTGGCAGTGCGGGCGAAGGAAAGGTGGAAACATCTAAGGCCCCGACGCCTCAAGATGCAGTAGCGAAAAATGCCAGATTGGCTAGTCCGAGAAGAGAGAATCAAAACCCGAGGCCTGCTAACAATGTACAGGATAACAGAGGAAGACAAAATAGAGAAGGTGGCTACCAAGGCCGGAACCAAGAAGGCGGTTACCAAAACCGCGGGGAGCGCCCACAGGGCAATCGAGGTGGCGGTCTGAAGATGCCGCGGGATATTGCGCCTGTAGAAGTCAAAGAGAAGATCAACTATGAGTCCAAGAGCAAGGCGAAGAAAAAGAACTTTGAGGATACCCGGAAACCCGGAAAGGGAGCAATTAAGGAAACGGGTGCAGTGCAGATAGAGGAAGAATACAGAAGAGGCCGCAGAAAGCCCAAGAAAGAACAGCGGCCAGCTGCTGTGGTAGAGCCCATCAAGATCGAAAAGGCGACTATCGTAGGGGATAGTATCTCTGTCAAACTATTTGCGGAAAAGACCGGCAAGCCGGTTTCAGAGATCATCAAAAAACTCCTTTTACTGGGGATGATGTGCACCATCAACTCTCAAATTGACTTTGATACGGCCTCGCTGGTGGCCAGTGATTTTGGCATTGAGCTAGAACAGAAAATAGAAAAGACGGCGGAAGATCTGTTGTCTGAGGAAAACGAAGAGGCAGATGATCCAAGCGAAATGGTGGAGCGCCCACCGGTCGTTACTATTATGGGCCATGTTGACCACGGTAAGACATCTCTGTTAGACGCTATTCGGGAATCCAAAGTGGCAGAGAAAGAAGCGGGCGGCATCACTCAACATATTGGCGCCTACCAGATTACCGTGCGGGGAAAGAGAAAGATCACTTTCTTAGATACCCCAGGACACGAGGCGTTTACTGCAATGCGTGCTAGAGGTGCGCAGGCTACGGACATTGCCGTGCTAGTAGTTGCCGCGGACGATGGCGTGATGCCTCAGACGGTGGAGGCGATTAACCACGCGAAATCAGCTGGTGTGCCCATCATTGTGGCTATCAATAAAATTGATAAAGAAGGTGCTTCTGTCGATAAAATCAAGCAAGAGCTGACAGAGTACAGCCTCGTGGCCGAAGAATGGGGTGGAGACACTATCATGGTGCCAGTTTCCGCCAAGACCAAAGAGGGATTAGACGACTTACTAGATACGATTTTGCTAGTGGCAGAGATGGCAGAACTCAAGGCAAATCCCAATCGCCATGCTAAGGGAATTGTTATCGAGGCAAAGCTGGATAAGGGTAGGGGCCCTGTAGCAACCGTTTTGGTGCAAAATGGAACGCTGCATGTGCAGGACACCATTGTGGCGGGCACTGCAAGCGGCAGAGTCCGCGCCATGCTCAACGAGCGAGGCAAGGCCCTGAGAAAGGCCGTGCCCTCTCAGCCGGTAGAAGTGGTGGGCTTTTCTGAAGTGCCAGAGGCTGGAGACATCATGTATGCGGTAGAGCAGGATAAACTCTCACGTCAAGTGGTGGAAGAGAGAAAAGAACGGCAAAAGGCAGAAATGCTCAAGAAGATCTCCAAAGTTTCGCTGGACGATCTGTTTAACCAGATTGCTGAGGGAGAAATCAAGACGCTGAACCTAGTGATCAAGGCGGATGTACAGGGTTCAGTATCACAATAAGAGTGGTAGAGGAAAATATCTGCCTGCTGCCGAATATAG
>CAJJPW010000071.1 GCA_905193725.1 uncultured Eubacteriales bacterium | reverse complement strand
GCCCCCAGCGGCGGGCATGATCCAAGCCCAGTAAACGCTGATCAAGGGGAACACGTACATCATAACTTTCATACAGCCGGGCTGGTTCTGTCCGCTGGTTTTCTTCTGGATGTGGGACATATACAGCTGGGACCCGAAGTAAGAAACAAAGGACAGTGCGGGGATCAGCCACAGCATACTGGCAAACCCCGCGGTGTTGGGGGTGGCCAGCAAGTCCCATCCCAAAAAGTGGAAGCCTTCCGTAAAGGACTCGATCTTCCCCAGGTCCTCCGGGGTACGGCCGATCATCAGGCCAAAGATGAACACGCCGAGAATAGCATACATGATCATGTTCATCAGGCCTACACCCTTGCCGCCGAACACCACATTGAGCATCATATTGAGCAGCGGTACCAAACCACCCAGAGGCGTCAATGTATCATGCATGTTGTTAACCGTGCCTGTGGTAAACGATGTGGTCACCGTTGTAAACAAGGCCGATTGGGCAATGCCAAAGCGCACTTCTTTTCCTTCCATACTGCCCATCTCTTGATTTAGGCCCATCTTGCCTAAGACTGGATTCCCTTGACTTTCAGACCAGAAGCACAGGCTGAGCCCTAGGATGAACAAAATGCCCATCGCGGCAAATACTGTCCTGCCCTCTCTTCCAAAAAATCTCCCTGTGAAGGATTGTCTTCTGCGCAGTTCCACTTCCTGGCCTTTGAGCGCCTCTCTTCTGGCAGCACGGCTATCTCTGAGCATGAGTCCAAATGTGATCACACATGCACCAGGCAAGATCATCATAGACAGCAGTTCTATTAAATCCGAGATAATCGTCGGATTTTCCAATGGCGTTGCTGAGTTTGCACCCAAGAATCCACCGCCGTTTGTCCCCAAATGCTTGATGCTCTCCAGCGCAGCAATTGGGCCCATGGCAATATCTTGCTGCGTTCCCTCCAGCGTCGTTATGGTTTCATTGCTGGCAAAGTTCTGTGGAACGCCCTGCCATACCAGCAGCAAGCTGACAATCAGCGCCAAGGGCAGCAGCACACGGGTTATGCAGCGGATCAAATCCGAATAGAAGTTTCCCACGTTGTCCTTTGTTTTTCCAGCCAAACCACGGACAAATGCCATACAAGCTGCATAGCCGCTAGCTGCGGATACGAACATCATGAAGATGATCACCAGCATTTGGGATAAATAGGAGAGGCCTGATTCCCCTGAATAATGCTGTAAGTTTGTATTTGTCATAAAGCTGATAATGGTATTGAATGATAAGGTTGGCTCCATTCCCTCAATGCCATTTGGATTGAATAGGCCAATGCTTTGAATTCTCAAAATCAAGTAGCCCACCAGTATCATGACAAGGTTTGTACCCAATAGTGCGACAGCGTACCTTTTCCAGCTCATCCCTTGATTGGGATTCACTCTGCAAACCTTATAAAGCACACCGTCTACCCTGTTCAATACAGGATCTGCAAAAGTCCGTTTCCCAGCGGTAATATGGTACAAATACCTTCCGATGGGAATGACGATGATTAGGTATATAATCAACGTCAAGATGATTTGCAACATAACTTATTCCTCCTCCAGTTTTCTCTTATGTCTCAAAATTTTTCTGGGTGTACCAATGCGTAAACCAAATAAATACCTAATAAAAGAGCTATGACTCCAAGTACTATCATGCTATTTTCTCCCTTCGTTCTGCGCATCTACTTGTTTGTGGCACCAATAGATCAAGAGCCCTACTAAACCAGCTGAGGCAAGTATAATTGCTAGCATTAAAACATCCATCATCATCCCAAATCCTCCTGTGAGATTTTATTACAGAAGAATATTAGCACATTCTATGTGAATGTACGCTTAGCGTTTATGCCTAAAAGTTAAAATTATATTAAGATCATCTTGAGCATTTATTCGCCCCTATTATCCGCTATTTCGCCTATGAATCAATGCTTTTTGCCACTACTTTTTTCGTTTTCAGCTGACTTTCCAGCCTAATCCATCCTGTCATGTTGAATTGGCTCTCATTCCACCTATCTTTAGGGAAGAAGCATCTGCCCTCTAATACACTTATAGATGCTTATCCTCTTTTGCATGGTTGATTTGTAAAATAACCCATCTTTTCTTGCCTATCTCTTTATAACTACAACATAAAAAGACACCAAATACTATTTGGCGTCCTATTTATAAAAATGATGATTCAAGAGGCAAAAATTACTATCAGTTTGCCATAATTTTTTCCACTTAGCAAAAACCCGGCAGCTTTTCAACCCGCCGGTCTAAGTTTACTCGTTTTTACTAGATTACTTCGTCAATTGCCTTGGATAAGTTCTCCTCTTCTGCATTCATCATAGATGCCTTTGCCAAGTTGAAGTCGTCATCTTTCAGCTCGTCCACACCTTGCTCCACCAATTTTTGCTGCAACATGTCTTTTTCCACTTGCTGCTGTGCTTCTTCATGAAGCCGGAGGATATTGGCAATCTCCTCAGAACTCTCTCGCTCTTTATCTACATCAAACACCTTGACAAACTGTTCTTTTTGCGCATCCAACACACCAACGACCTCGCTTTTGCAGCGATCAAAGAACTCGTAAAAGTGCTGAATCTCATCGGCAATATCCTGGAGTTTTTGGGCCTGCTCGCTGTGGATTTGAATCATCCGCATCTTTGCCGCCGTCTCAATCTCCCGGGCCTTCGACTCGGCACCACTCACCATTTGATCCGCTGTCTGCTTGGCAATTACGATGGTTTTTGCTATGCTGCTCTCCTCCTCTTGCAGGCGTTTGAGCTCTTTTTCCAGAGATTGATTTTTCTTTTTGAGTTCCTCTAGATTCGTATTCATCTCCTGAACTTCTGTCATGATATCGTCGAGAAACGCATCCACTTCACTTTTATCATAGCCACGAAAGGAAGTCGTAAACTCTTTATTCAAGATTTTCTCTGGTCGCAACATCGCACCTTCCCCTCCCTTTGACTTTTTTTACCGCACCACTATCTGCGGCTATCTGCATATGCGTCTTCTCCTGCTTCTCTTTTCAGGTTGGTGGCAATATCCACAGTAGAGGGCGTCACTAAAAAGATGTTTCTGGCAACTTTGCGAATATGCCCTGCCAGAGAGTACACCGCACCGCTGATAAAATCCAACACTCTCTGTGCCACTTGAGGATCCATTTCATCCAAATTCACCACAATAGGCTTTCTGGACTTTAAGTTATCAATGATGTTTTGCGTATCTTCATAAGTGGTAGGCTGATAGATTACCACTTTCATGTTGCCGCCCAAGCTGCGCTCTGGCATGCCGATAATTTTAGAGCGGTTTCTATCCATTTTAGGTTCTTCTAGCTCTTCATAGCTCTCTTCAAAGTCGTCTAGATTGTACTCATCTTCCTGATAATCTTTTCTGCTATACCGGTCGCTGCGGTAACTTCTCTCCTGCTCCTCAGGCTCTTCCATGGTATCATAGTTCTCCTGATCCAGTTCCGATTCTTCCAGTCCGATAAATGATAATAGTTTTTTGCCGATTCCAGCCATCTTTTGCTCCTCCTAATCATATGATTCCAATTTTTTTGTCTAAATTTGATAATTGCGCGCTCCAAAAATGGCACTTCCTACCCGCACCATATTGGCGCCCTCTAAAACAGCTTCTACATAGTCATCCGACATTCCCATGGAAAGGTACTCCATTTTGATATTTTTTCCTTCCCACTGTTTAAGCCGTTCAAATTCCCGGTACATCTGCCGGAAATACTCTCTTTGCCTTTTCGCATCTTCCATAATAGGCGGAACTGTCATCAGCCCCTTAACCTCTATATGGGCAAATGCCGATAGTTCGTCCAAAAAGTCATCCATCGTCTCAATGGGAATTCCCGACTTATTTGGCTCTCGCCCGATGTTGATCTGGATCAGACAAGGAGCCCTCATATCTCGCTTAACGCACTCCTTTTCCAATTCCTCCGCTAGGGCAATTCGATCTAGCGAGTGAATCAACACCGCTCTGCCTAGTACATATTTTACCTTATTGGTCTGCAATTGTCCAATTTGGTGCCATCTGACAGCAGATGCAATTTCTTCACTTTTGCGCTTGAGCTCTTGCGGGCGATTTTCTCCCAGATCCGTCACTCCCAAATCAATGGCCTGTTTAATTTTATCCACATCCACTGTTTTTGAGACAGCCACTAAAGTGATGTCCTTTGATGTTCTGCCCGTTTGCTCTGCGGCTTTTTGGATATTTTCACAAACAAGCGACAAATTTTGCTGCAATTCCATCGTCTCACCTCCACATAGGCGCTTGTTGCTGTTTCTCTTTATACGATTCTGCTCAAATCCGATAAGGCGTCATTGGTGGAAGTATCCCGCACAATGGAATAATCTCCCTCTTTCATGAGCACCTTAATAGGTGTAAGCATTTCGCCTTCCTCTGTCTGGATCCTCACATAAGTCTCTCCATCTCGCTCCTGAATTTTACTGTTGTGTATCCGGATGCCACTGATGGTTGAAGTGATTTTCAGATCCACTCTTCTGGCAGATACCAGTTCTCCAATATCTTCATTGATCTCAAAGGTATAGATGACGCCCTGTTGTTCCGGGTTCATTTTAATCAGCTTCCCCGTGTAATTCGCCGTGGTATAATCTTTAAACGAAAGAGTATACTCCTCATCTACCGTTAGCCCTTCTACCAAATTGGGCAGTGTCACCATCACATACCATTGATTGTAATTCACCAAACGATAAAGCGGCCTCTGGGCCTCCGCCTCTTCTACTTTCACATAGGATTTTCCGTTTAAAATATCCTCAATGTTCTGTATGGTCAGTTTGTCTATGTTTTGAGGGTTGAGCAGTGTCTCACAGCCGTCAAAATAAAAACTCACCGTTCCCTCTTCCGGCGCTTTCACAATCTCCCGATAGCCATTGATCCGAGAGATTAGCGCCTCTTCCTGCGCATAAAAATCCTCTAACTGCGCATCTGCCTTGCAGTTTTGCTTGAGGTAATCCCGGCGGGTATCCATCAGCTCTTTCAGTTCTCTTTCTAAAACCGGAATATCTCCCTCTTCCTTTCCCTGAATAATCAGCTTAATGGCCTCCGTCTTATCGGCAATGCTCTGATTGAGGGTCTCCAGATCCTCATCCACAATGTCTTTAAAGTTGTTGTTCAGCTGATAATCCAAGATCTTTTGCTGAATATCGATGAGCTGGGTAGAGAGATCCTCGTTGTAACCCCATTTATACACATAGGCGATTTCCGCATTTTGGGCCACCCGTTCTCCCTCTGCACAGATGAATTCCGCTTGTCCATAATTTTCAGCTTCATACACCGTTTCATCCCGTACTACTACTCCATCTGCCTCTACGCTAAACTCGGCTGAATCCTGCCTTGGTTCCTCCGGTTCCGGTTGCAAAAGAAAAAACAGTAGCACTCCCACCAACACCACAACTGCTGCTGCGATGATGCCAATCAACTTCAGTTTTTCCCTATTTCCCCCCAATCCTGAGGGCTTTCTTCTCATATTTCTCGTGTCCATTATAATATATTTCTCCACAAAAAAAAATTTTCCTGCTTTCCATGCAGGAAATTACAAGAAAAGAGCATATTTTTTATTATTTGCTAGATTTTTCTGCCTTTCCAACAGAAACTGACGTTCTCCTTTCTCTCCCTTTCATTATCTCGATAATTTATCGTTCCTGCCTTTGGAATGTTGTGGCACACAAATCCGCTCTGTCGTTACTTCATCCATTCATCATCTCTTTACTGTCTCTCTCGGTTGGAGCAGTATCCATCCATTTTGAATTCTAAATCCGATATTAATTATGCATTACCAATTACAAACAAAATTGGTATATATAGCAATTTACTCTATGCCTCTACACAGTAGCTCTAACTCTTACTATATTGCCACTAGTTTTCTTTTCCAGCCTCATAAAAAACAGCATGCCTCATATAAGACACGCTGCCAAATTTTCTATTCTATTTTTCACAGGCTAACTATCGAACCCTCTGTCTCTTCAGGGGAATCGCCAGTTTTACCAAAGCGATATTTCCCTTTTTGTTATATCGAAATGACTGGGCAAACTGGTTGATCAAAAATAGGCCCCGCCCATTTTCGTGTAACAGATATTCCTCACAGCACACGTCCACGTTTTTTTTATCCTCAGCGCAAAAACCCGTTCCCTTATCTGCCACACAGAAGCTCACATGGTCTGGATATGCCTCGTACATCACTGTAACATCTCCAAATTTTCCCGCGTAAGTGATACTGTTGGCCAACAATTCATTGGCTACTAATCTCAGTTCAAATTCTTTATCCTCTTTCAAACTTACCTGCATGTTGACATAAGATATAAACCGATTGATCACATATTTAATTTGGCTAATTTCACTCACAAATTCTATCACACACAAGTTCGGACACCTTTTATATTTTTGTTATGCTATTCTTATACCCGAAAACGCAAAAAATAAACTAATTTTGATACATTTTTGCAAATTTGCTGATGATCTTCCGCTCGATACGTGAGACCTGCATTTGCGAAATTCCCAGCTGTTGGGCAATCTGTTTTTGGGTTTTGCCGTTCATATATCGGTCTACAATGATTTGATATTCCTGACTGGACAATTTAGATAGACAGTATTTTAAGAAATCTCAATTTGAAAATATCCCTCTTCCTCTTTGCCGATGAACACATTGAGCTCGGTATCATCCTCCGAGTTGATTTGCGCATCCAGGGAGGAGATATTAACCGCCGCCTTGGCCTCTAACAGCTCTAGTACACGCTCTTCATCCACGTGCATCTCTTGGGCGATCTCGGTCGCGCTGGGGTTTTTCCCCAATTTTTGGCTCAAATCTGCCATCGTCTGGTTGAGCTGCTTGAGCTGTTCAGAATCCCTTCTGGGGATGTGAATGGGGCGAGTATTATCTCGAAAATAGTTTTTGATCTCTCCCATCAAAGAAGGCGTGGCAAAGCTGGCAAATTTAATGCCCATGCTGGGATCAAATCGCTCCAATGCCTTTACCAGTGCCAAACTGGCAATTTGGTAGAGGTCTTCATATTCTACGCCCCGATTGAGAAATTTTTTGGTAATGATCTGCGCGATATAGAGATTTCTCCGAATGATCTCATTGCGCACATCAATATCATGGTCTTGCGCATATAATTTCATCAACTGATTTTCGTCTAATTCTTCTAATGCCACTTTGTTCACAATATACCTAGCCTAACTTTTTATAAAATGAAATGCGGTCTAGCTGTTCTCCATCTTCTACAAACACAAGATCATCCACTAGGGATTCCAACATCATTCGGCTGAGCTCTACGTCCAGCGCCTCTGCCTCCAATTCCTTTTTCTGCTCTTGCAAGCTGCTCGCCTGTACACAGATGTGAATGCCCTCACCTTCCTCTACACAGATGGTGATCTCATGGGCAAAGTCGTTTTGACTCATCATTAAGATTGCGCTTTCCGCCAACGCCATTTTGATGTCCTCCACATCGGCCACATCAAAGCCCATTCTGGACGCCACACCAGAGATGAACAGCCGCAGCGCCAAAACATTTTTGGGATCCTTGGGAATTGTAAGCGTCATTTTATTGCTCAGCATTTTGGGCTTGCTCCTCTATTTCAAATAATTTATTAAGGCCTGTCAGATCAAAAATCTTTTTCAGATGGCTGGCAATCCCCAGGATTTTCACTGTAAAGCCCTGGTCTTTAATCTTTTTGAGTATGCTAACCAAAACACCTAGGCCTGTGGAGTCGATGTATTTTAAATTTTCGCAATGCAGATAGATATTCGCCTTTTTATCGTCAATGAGGCGGGAAAGCCCTTGTTTTAATTCCGATGCGTTGTAGATATCCACTTCGCCGTAAATGTTGATTTCCCAAGCATTCTCTGTCTCATTTAATTGACTTTCTAACAGCATGTCCAAACCTCCCCACTATATCTATAGTATATAAAATACCAAATTTTTTGCCATTTTTCAACACCCATCTTCCAGCCAAATATATTTTCGCCTTTGTATCAAAAGAATTTTTTGATTTCTCTTGTCCACAACAGGGTGTTTTATTCTATGGAAGAATGCTCTACATATTTCTGTTTATGCTCCGATATCGCAATATGCGCATATTTTGCTCTATCTGGTCTTTATCAATTCTATATCTCGCTGTTCTTCCCACACCTCTATTTACATAAAAGTATTCCTACAAAACCAGAGGTTATGCAATGGATTATTCCATCCGCCATACTTTTGCCTTATCCCTAACACTTTCCCTGGTACCAAACCGAAAATCGCGTAAATAAGCCGTTGATTCTCCAGCTATCCTTATGACATGGGACAAATACCATAAAGAGATAGCCTCAATTCTGGGCATTCCCAAGGGCTATCCCTCATCATGCTCAGCGGCTGCAATCTTTTTCACAGCGTCATACCGTATTCCTATGCGACAAAAAACCCAGGGCGGAAAAATCCACTCTGGGTTCTTGATCTCATTGCTCCCTTTTTGGGATTATACAATGCCCTGAGCCAGCATCGCCTTTGCTACTTTTTCAAATCCAGCGATGTTTGCGCCCACTACATAGTTATCCTCGAAGCCGTATTCCTTGGCTGCCGCTGCCGCCTGTTTGTGGATGTTGACCATAATGTCTTTGAGTTTTGCATCCACTTCTTCAAATGTCCAGGAAAGCCGCATGGAGTTCTGGCTCATCTCCAGAGCAGAGGTGGCAACGCCGCCGGCATTTGCCGCTTTGCCCGGTGCAAAGAGCACTTTGTTCTTCAAAAATACGTCTGTAGCCTCCAGTGTGCTAGGCATATTTGCGCCTTCTCCTACTGCATAGCAGCCATTGGCAACCAGCGCTTTGGCGCCCTCTTCATCCAGCTCGTTCTGTGTGGCACAGGGAAGAGCGATGTCGCAGGGGATGGTCCAGATGCCCTTGCAACCCTCGTGGTATTCAGCATCCTTATGCACTTCCACATATTCTTTAATTCTGCCGCGTCTTACTTCTTTGATGTCCTTCACTAGATCTAAGTCAATGCCATTTTTGTCGTAAATGTATCCGTTGGAGTCGCTGAGAGCCACTACCTTTGCCCCTAGGGACTGTGCCTTTTCGGTAGCGTAGATGGCCACATTTCCAGAGCCGGAAACCACTACAGTAGCGCCGTCAAAGGACTTCCCTTTGGTCTTGATCATCTCGTCTACAAAGTAGATCAGTCCATAGCCTGTAGCCTGTGTTCTAGCCAGCGAGCCACCGTACTCCAGGCCCTTGCCGGTGAGCACTCCATGGAAGGTGTTGCGGATTCTCTTGTACTGGCCGTACAGGTAGCCGATTTCTCTTGCGCCTACGCCGATGTCGCCAGCAGGCACGTCTGTATCTGCATCAATATGTCTTTGTAGTTCTGTCATAAAGCTCTGGCAGAAGCGCATGATCTCGCC
>CAJJPW010000070.1 GCA_905193725.1 uncultured Eubacteriales bacterium | reverse complement strand
ACTTTAAAAGGCTGGTGCAGATGATGCTGCCCCTATCCTCTCGGTGCAAGGAGTATACGATAGAAGCAGGACGGCCGGACACCATCACCAGGCAAAAGCTGGAGATCATGAAAGAGGCTTTGGTGGACCGAATCAGCATTAACACCCAGACGACCGAGGATGAGACCCTTCGGCGCATTGGTCGAAAACACACAGCACAGGATTTTTTTGACGCCTTTCAGAAGGCGCGGGACACGGGATTTTCCTTCATCAATACAGATCTCATTGTGGGGCTGCCCGGGGAGGGGGAGGAACAGATTATCCGGTCTCTGCAAGATGTGGTTGCGCTGAAACCGGAGAACATCACAGTGCACTCTCTTGCCATCAAGCGGGCCTCTCAATACGGCATGGGACAGGCGGAGTTTGAGAGCATGGAAGAGCATTTGGCCTCTCAGGTAATCGAGCGCTCTCAGCAGATCATGGCAGAGTGTGGATATGAGCCTTATTATCTCTATCGCCAAAAGTACATGACGGGCAATCTGGAAAACGTGGGCTATGAGAGGGCTGGACACGCGTGCATCTACAATATAGACATGATGGAAGAAGTGTGCAGTGTGCTGGCCTTTGGGGCAGGAGCCATCTCTAAACGAGTGATTTTGCAGCAAAACAGGTTAGAGCGGGCTGCCAATGTCAAGGATCTCAAAACTTATCTAGAGCGCACGGCGGATATGGCCCTTCGAAAGAAGAAGTTGTTTTCTGAGGAGAAATAAAAAAACAATAAGGCTCAGCTTCGCAGTAATCGCCTGTAACGCAGAGCCTTTTTTTAATAATATGATTTACGCACATGATGAAAATTTCATATCAAAAAACAAGTAACGGGAAGAAAAACAGCTGATAGTCTGGAAAATTCCTGTTTTTTTCTGCATACTTGAACCTTTTTTACAAACAATAATGATTATCTGGCGCATAATAGGATTTTGACGAATAGATGTGCCTTACGGCTTTTTGAGTGAATAAGCAAAATATTGTAAATGAGGTGCAAGTACTGATGAAAGCTGTTATTATGGCTGGTGGAGAGGGGACGCGCCTGCGTCCACTTACTTGTGATATCCCCAAACCCATGGTGAGTCTGTTGGGTAAACCCGTGCTGGAATACACGGTAGAGCTCCTGAAAAAATACGGAATTCACGATATGGCCTTTACTCTCATGTATTTACCGCAGAAAATCATGAACTATTTTGGAGATGGAGAAAATCACCAGGTTCACATCGACTATTATCTAGAAAAATCCCCTCTAGGAACAGCTGGAAGTGTAAAGAATGCGGCAGAGAACCAAACGGAGACCTTTTTGGTAATGAGTGGAGACGCTCTTACCGATCTGAATTTGGAAAAACTGATTGCATTTCACCATCAAAAAAAGGCAAAAGTCACAATGGCACTTAAACCAGTCAAAACACCACTGGACTACGGCGTGGTAATTATGGGTTCAGAGGGATATGTGGAGAAGTTCGTGGAAAAACCCAGCTGGTCTGAGGTGTTCAGTGATTTGGTCAACACAGGCATTTACGTGATGGAACCGGATGTTTTAAACTACATACCAGAAGACAGAACCTTTGACTTTGCCAAAGATCTATTTCCACTGCTCATGGAGCAAAAAGACCAAATTGCTGGCTATATTATGGAGGATTATTGGTGCGATATTGGCAGCATAGACACCTATTTAAAAGCACATGAAGATGTGCTAAGCGGTGCCTGCAAGGCGGAAATCCCAGGCAAAAATATTGGCGGAATCTATGTACAGGATGGCGCACAAATCAGCTCCAGTGCAGTGCTCCAACCGCCTATATTTGTTGGAAAAAATGCTGTTTTAGACGATGGCGCTAGCCTTGGCATGTATTCCAGCATCGGAAATGGCGTTTATGTGGGAAAAAACGCAAACATCAAGCGATCTGTCATACTGGAAGGCGTACATTTTGGTCAGAGCGCCAAGGCATCTCGAGCGGTGGTGTGCGCCCAAACGGTGGTGGAAAAGAGCGTGCGCCTGTTTGAACAGAGCATTGTGGGGCAAAAATGCATCTTAGAGAGAAATGCCACAGTAGGACCCAAGGTGAAGATTTGGCCGGACAAATGGATTGAGAGGGAAAGCTATGTGGGACAAAATATCGTGTTTGGCAAAGGAAAAAAGAGCAGGTTATTTGAACACAGCCAAATGGTGATGAATTTAAATGAGTACTACAGTGTAGAAGATCTGGCCAAAATGGGCAGTGCAATTGCCAAACTAGCGGGGGATGGCAAATTTTTGATAGGCTTTGATGGCTCCTCCCAGTCGTCAGCAGTGGCAGGGCTCATCGCCAATGGTGCACTGCTGGGCGGATGTAAGACGTTTCTCATTAAAAACTCCTTTGCGCCGGTGTTGGCCGTGTCGGTTTCCAACTTCAACATGGCAATTGGGGCATTTGTAAAAAAATGTGGTGAGATGAATTTTCAAATCACATTCTATGGAAGGGATGGAAAATATCTGACTCCAGTAGAACTCAAAGCCCTGGGAAGTTATTACGGGGGAATTGGAATGGAGAAATTGCCTCTGCCTCAAGTAGATGAGGTGAGAGAAATCGACAATTTTTTCAATTTCTATCTCTACAGCTTGAAAGAAGAAGTGGATGTAGACACCCTAAAAAAAGCTGTGCCCAAAGTGGGGCTGGGAAAAGCGACGGTTCAGGCAGAGGAATATCTGCGTAAAGCGCTTGAGTTTGTGGGTATACAAGTGGCAGAGGAGGGAAAAGAACGCCCAATCTGCCGAGTAGAGAATTACGATGACTTGAGCAGGGGGAAGCTAAACCTTGCAGGTCATACCATTGACATGGCAAATCGAGATTACTTTATCTCGCTATTGCTTATGAATTTGGAAAAGATCGATACTCTCTATATTCCGTTTGGGTATCCACGACAGATACTGGAATATGGGAGAAAGAAAAATAAAATGTTGGTGGAGTCCAGGCGAAGCGATCTTATCGGCCTAGAATCCCTCTTGCAATACCGCCTACAGACAGATTTTGTCTATATGACCATTTACACATTGGGAATGTTTGTGAAGAACCAGGAAGCCGTTTTGCATTGCCTGGAGCAATTAGATGATATCCAGATGAAGACAGAACAAATAAACTGTGGATATAAGGATTTTGGAAAGGTGCTCAAGGGGATTAGTGCATGGCAAGACGCAAAAAAATGTCAAGAAGGGGTGGAATTCCAGGAAGCGGATGGATATGTGTACATCTGTCCCAACGGTTTAGAGCCCAAAATTGACATCAAAATCGAGAGTATGAATGCGGAGTTTTCCAGGGAAATTTTCGATTTCTATAAAAATAAAATCATGGATTTGCTAAAAGATTGATAATTTGCCTTAACTTCTTTTGTCTTATATGGTATTATTTTAATGGATGAGTGTGGCATATTGGAAAGAGAGGTAAAATTTATTTGAAGAATGAAATAATCCATGAGAGAAACAATGGTGAAAAAAATGCAATCGCGCATGCAGCAAGAGAAAAGAATGCCCAGGATGGGCAAGGCCACAATCTAGGCCAACTGGTGAGCAAGGGAAGTGCAAATGGACGAAGCAGAAAAACCAAGGATGGCCAAAAATTGAATTCCAACTCGACAGCAAAGTTGAAAAAAAGGACAAATAAAACAGATAATTTATCCAAAAAACGTACCAATAAAACTGCTATAGTGGAGGCGAAAGCGGTAAAGAGCAGCGCTAGAGGGAATGACGCCTTCGAGAAGACGACCCAGGTAAAGAAAAGCACCGAGAAAAAGCGCACTAAAAAAGAAGTGGAAAAACTGAAAATTATTCCACTAGGTGGTATCGGAGAAGTGGGCAAGAACATGACGGTCATTGAATATGGAGAGGATATGATCGTCGTGGACTGCGGCTTAGTGTTTCCAGGTGAAGACCTTTTAGGGGTGGACTATGTCATTCCAGACACCACATATTTGGAAAAGAACATCGATAAAATCCGAGGGTTCTTTATCACCCACGGCCATGAAGACCACATTGGCGCTACGCCCTATGTGTTCCGCAACATCAAAAAACCAGTGTATGGGACGGAAATTACCTTAGCGTTGATAGAGTCCAAGCTCATAGAACACCACTTAGACGATATTGAACTGATTGTGAAAAATCCAGGGGATGTGATTACCTGTGGCTGTATGAAAGTGGAACTGATCAAAGTGAGCCACAGCATTGAAGGGGCGGTTGCCCTGGCGATCCATACTCCAGTGGGTGTGGTGATCCATACTGGCGATTTCAAGGTGGATTATACCCCCATCGATGGAAAGATTATCGACCTGAGCAAGTTCGCTTCTCTGGGAAAAAATGGCGTGTTGGCCTTGCTATCTGACAGTACCAATGCGGAGTGTCCTGGTTATACGATCTCGGAAAAAAATGTGGGTCAGACCTTTGAGGACTACTTTAGCGATGCCAAGGGGAGAATTATCATCGCCACCTTTGCATCCAACATCCATCGGCTACAGCAGGTGGTAGATGTGGCGAAAAAATACAACCGAAAAGTATGTCTCTCCGGAAGGAGCATGGTAAAAATTGCTGTTTTGGCAAAAGAGCTTGGATATCTGGACATTAAAGACAGCATGCTGGTGAGCTTTGATGACCTACCCAAGATGAAGGACAACAAAGTGGTCATTTTAACCACCGGAAGCCAAGGGGAGTCTATATCTGGCCTGGTGCGTATGGCAGCGGGAGAGCACCCGAAACTCTCCATTAAGCAGGGAGATTTGGTGATCATATCGGCCAGTCCCATTCCAGGCAATGAGCGGGGAATCTCAGATGTGGTCAATATGCTCTACCGTCAGGGCGCCACAGTGGTAAACGAAAAACTGGCTAAAGTGCACGTTTCTGGGCACGCCTGTCAGGAAGAACTGAAGATGATGATTTCGCTCGTGCGGCCCACGTATTTTATCCCAGTGCACGGGGAGTATCGGCACCTTTATAATCACGCCTATTTGGCCGAGGATTTGGGTGTAAAAAAGAAGAATATCTTCATCACGGAAAACGGCAAGAGCATTGAGTTCACCAAAAAATCCGCCCAATTTGGGCCGGTAGTTAGCTCGGGCAGCATCTTGATCGATGGCCTGGGAGTAGGCGATGTAGGACAAGTGGTGCTACGAGATAGAAAAGTGCTTTCCTCTGATGGCCTGTTTATTGTAGTGATGACCATCAATAAGGACACGAAAGAGCTCATCGGCGAGCCGGATATCATCTCTCGGGGATTTATCTACATGAAGGAATCCGAAGATCTGCTGGAAGAGGCCAGAGAGGTCGTGGCGAACATGATAGATGAGTGCGGCCAGAAGGGCATTAGCGAGTGGATTCCCATGAAGGGAAAGATCAAAAAGGGGCTAAATAACTTCTTATATGCCAAGACCAAGAGAAGCCCGATGATCCTGCCAATTATCGTGGAGATTTAAGGAAAAGCGAGGCTGTGCGGGAACGCTCGTTTGCGAGTGAATAAGGCCTTGTCAAATTGAGAGTTCAAACAAGCGCGGAGTTGATCAATTGGCAATAAATCGTATAAAATTTGTTCATAGAATATTGATATGATAAAAATGGAGGGAAATGCAATGTACATTTACGATAAGGCTAATGAGCTGGCAAGGCTCATTCGAGAGAGCGAAGAATATAAAAACTACGCGGCACTGAAAGATGAGATCATGCAAGACGACACCAATAAAGCGCTGTTAAAGGATTATAAACGCCTGCAGTTTGAAGCAGAAGCTGCCTACATGGGTGGCAGTGAGCCCAGCCAAGAGGTCATGGACAAAATCAAAAAGCTGGGGGAGATCTTGCAGTTCAACCCCAAGATGACGGAGTTTTTTGCGGCCGAATACAAATTTAACACACTCATCACCGACATCTATAAAATCATTGGAGAGGCATGTTCCTTGGGGGATTTCGGGCTGGATTTTTTGCAAAATAACCAATAATATTCACAAGATAGGTAGGAAATATGAGCAAAAAGAACAAAGATCGCAACAATTGGGGCTTTGTGGATGACACAGAGCAGTCTGATGTTCGCTCTGGCTATGATGAGGACGATCAATTTGTAGAAGAAGAGATGGACCAATGGACCTCTGAAAATGAAGGAGCGAGCCAGCCCTGGGAAGATGAACCTGGGTACGAAGAGGCTTACCATAAAGTCCAGGAAGAAACGGATAAAACGGTACTTGCTTCCTCTTCTGAGTTTTCTAAAAAACGGCATAAAAATGCTAAAAAGGGCGATATGACAGATACCATAGAGGAAAACCAGGAAGTGATCTCCATCTTCTCAGACGATGATGACGTGTACAACATCGACGAGATTGAGGACACGGAAAAAAGAGAAATGCTCAAAAGTAATCCCAAAAAAGTGTGGAAGATGGCAAGACCGGTTGCGGTATTTCTCATAAGCTTGGGCATTGTAATCGTTGCCCTGCTCATTGGGTATCAGTTTGTATATACCAATTACTTTGCGCCTGTGGATTCTAATGATTCCAATGCCATTGAAGTCACTATCGAGAAAGGCTCCTCAGTAAATACCATTGCCGAGACCCTAGAGGAAAAGGGCTTAGTGCGCAATGCTACGGTATTTAAGTTTTATGTGGATTTTTCAGATATGGCCTCCAAGCTCAAGGCGGGAACGTATAAGCTATCTCCCAATATGACCATGGAGGATATTGCCTTTGAACTGAAAAGCGGCAATAATGACGACGCTGTGATCAAATTTACTGCCACAGAGGGTATGACCATCGAGGACATTGCAGATGTGCTGGTAGAAAAGGGAGTTTTGACGGATAAAGATAGATTTTTAGAGCTCTGTAAGACGGGCAGTGAGTTTAGCGATTATGAGTACATTGGAGAAGTATTAGCTCTGCAAGAGGGTTCCACTGAGCAGCGCAGATATGCCTTGGAAGGGTACTTATTCCCGGATACTTATGAGGTATTTAAAAACACATCGGAGGAGAGTATCATTAGAAAGATGCTAGATCAATTTAACAAGGTGTATAATGACGAGTTCTATTTCCGGACAGAAGACATGGATATGACAGTGGATGATGGTAAAGATGGCATCTCTCATCGAGAGGGAGGCCAAGCCTAAGGATTTCAAGAAAGTGGCAGCCTGTTTCTACAACCGTCTGGAAGATGGACAAAACTTGGAATCTTGTGCCACACTCCAATATTATTTGAGACTGGACAAATACGTGTTCAACGAAGAGGAGCGGGCGACGGATACACAGTATAATACCTATAAAAACGGTGGCCTCCCCTTAGGCCCCATTGCAAATCCGGGAAAGCAAGCCATGGAAGCGGCACTCTATCCCAGCGAAGAGTATCTGAATGAGGGATACAAGTACTTCTGCCTCAAAGACCCAGAGACAGGAGAACTGGCTTTTGCCAAGACTTATGAAGAGCATCTGGCGAATGTGGAAAAATACAGCAGCAGCTGGAATTGACAGAATGTGGAGATAGAGGATGAAGAAAATTGAATTATTGGCACCGGCAGGGAATATGGAGTGCCTCAAAACGGCGGTCTATTTCGGCGCAGATGCCATCTACATGTCGGGAAAGAGCTATGGGCTGAGGGCCTTTGCAGATAACTTTGATGGAGAGCAGATGCATCAAGCGGTGCAATATGCCCATAGATATGGGAAAAAAGTATATATAACGGTCAATGCCGTATTTCGGAACCAAAACCTCAAAGGACTGGAAAAATACGCACAGGAGCTGGAAAGTTGTGGCGTGGACGCTGTGATTGTGGCAGATCCAGGGGTGATGCAGATCATTCAAAAGACGGTGCCCAAGATGGAGATTCACTTAAGCACGCAGGCCAATACCACCAACTATGCTAGTGCGAATTTTTGGCATGGACAAGGGGTCAAGCGGATTGTACTCTCTCGAGAGGTTACTCTGGAGGAGATCAGAGAAATACGGGATAAGACGCCGGATACATTGGACCTAGAGGCCTTTGTCCATGGAGCAATGTGCATCTCCTATTCCGGCAGATGCCTTTTAAGCTCGGTTACCACGGGAAGAAGCGGCAACCGAGGGGAATGCGCCCAGCCCTGCCGCTGGAAATACTACTTGCATGAAAAGAGCTATGAGGGGGAGTACTTTCCCATCTATGCAGATGATCAGGGCACTTATGTGCTAAACTCCAAAGACCTGATGATGATTGAGCACATAGACGCCCTATATGAAGCGGGGATCACCTCCTTTAAAATTGAGGGACGGATGAAATCCCCCTACTATGTGGCTTGTGTGGTGGATAGCTATCGCCGGGCGATCGACGCCTATGAGGCGGATCCTGAAGGATATGTGTTTGATAGAACACTGCTTAAGGATTTGGAAAAATGCTCTACCCGCCAGTTTACTACCGGGTTTTACTTTGGCAACCCCAGAGAAGAGGCCCAGGATGTTAAGCGAGACGCGCTGCTCAATAAGCACAACTTTGTGGCAGTGGTGAGGGCAAAAGCCGCTGAGCCAGGGCATTTGGTGGTGGAGCAGAGAAACAAGTTTTCAGTGGGAGATGAGCTGGAGGTTTTGAGCCCCCATATGGGCAAAGAGAGCTTTTCTGTGGAGTCCATTGTCAACGAACAAGGGGAGAATCAGGAATCTGCTCCCCATCCCCAGCAGATCGTCACGATCAACTGCCCATACCCTTTGGAGGAGATGGACATCATCCGCAAAAAATGAGTGAAAGGGCTACTTTTATAAAGATGACATTAAAAATTTGCAGAGATTCTGAAATTTCTGTAAATTTTTTTTTAATTTTTTGTTGAAAAAAACAAAAAAACCGGGTAATATAGTACTTGTTAAGGCGTTTGATTGAGCTGAGAGCTGTGAACGACAAGCTCGCTACTTCTGGAAAGAAAAAGAGATAGAATGTGGCGAGTATTGTTTTTTTCATGGCCTTGGGCGCAGTCAACCGCCGCACTAAAAAAAGAAAGAGGAGAGTCAAATGGCGAAGCTTTTTAATCTCAAGCAAAATGGCACCAAAGTTTCCACAGAAATCATTGCCGGTCTTACTACGTTTTTTGCCATGTCCTACATCATCATCGTTAACCCAAGTATCTTAAGTGAGTCGGGTATGGAGTGGGGCGCTGTATTTTTGGCAACTATCATCGCATCCATTATCGGCACGCTGATCATGGGTTTGGTGGCGAACGTCCCCTATGCACAGGCACCTGGTATGGGCCTCAACGCATTCTTTGTATATACAGTATGCCTGGGCCTTGGATTTAGTTGGCAACATACCTTATCTATGGTATTTATCTGCGGTATTATTAACATCATAATTACAGTTACAAAATTAAGAAAATATATCATTAAGGCAATCCCTAGAAGCTTGCAAAACGCGATTGGCGGTGGCATCGGCATTTTTGTAGCCTATATTGGCCTTTTAAATGTAGGTATCATTAGCTTTGATTCTGGCGTTCCTGCACTGGCAACACTGGATCAACCGGCATTTTGGGT
>CAJJPW010000069.1 GCA_905193725.1 uncultured Eubacteriales bacterium | reverse complement strand
ATTTCCGGTTCATCAGCCCGTTGATCAGAGATGATTTTCCCACATTGGATTTCCCCGCAAAGGCGATCTCCGGCAGCTCTCCTCCCGGATACGATTGGCGAGATTGCATGCTCTTATAAAATGCGGCCTGTTTGATTTCCATTGCAACGGCACCCCCTTCCTTTTTCCCTCATCTTCGTTTTCTTGTTTTATCCTTCTATGATCGGGCTATGCTTCAAGCGTTTTAACTCAGTGCGCTTCTTTACCAGCAGGCCTCTAGAGATATCAGATTTGCCTTTATGCTTCTACATCCTTTTTTAAAGCTATTTTCAGCACATCTTCCACTCTATCTACCATCTTAAATTCCATGGATTTTTTCACGATTTCCGGCAGCTCTTCCATATCCCTTTTATTGGCTTTGGGGATGATCACCTTTTTTACCCCACTGCGCAATGCTGCCAACGTCTTCTCCTTGAGTCCGCCAATTGCCAACACACGGCCTGTGAGAGTGACCTCTCCCGTCATGGCCACAAAGCGGTCTACTTTGGTATTGGTAACCGCCGAGACGATCGCCGTTACCATGGTGACGCCAGCAGATGGTCCATCTTTGGGAATCGCTCCTTCCGGGATGTGAATGTGGATATCTCTTTTCGCAAAGAAATCTGCATCCAGGTTGAGCTTGCCCGCAATCGAGCGAACAAAACTAATCGCCGTCTTTGCGGACTCTTTCATCACATCGCCTAGCTGGCCGGTCATTTCCACCTGCCCGGTGCCGTCTAATACGCCTACTTCCACGGGCAGTATTTGCCCACCATAAGCCGTCCAAGCTAGCCCCGTAACGACCCCCACTTGGTCGCTAGAGGGAATTTTATCCCCATGAATTCGAGGTTTGCCCAGATATTTTTCCACGTCTTTTTTGCCTACCGTGATCTTTTCGCAGTTGTCCTCAATCATTTTCACAGCTGCTTTTCTCACAATGGCGCCAATCTGCCGTTCTAGGCTTCGCACACCGCTCTCGGCAGTGTATTTGGAGATCACTTCCCCAATGGCATTGCGGGTAATCGCCACGCGTTCCTTCGTGAGTCCATGCTCTTTGAGCTGTTTGGGCACTAAATGCCGCAGCGCGATGTTGAGCTTTTCCTCCTCAGTATAGCTGCTGATCTCAATGATCTCCATCCTGTCGTACAAAGGCGCAGGAATATTGTAAACGTCGTTAGCTGTGGTCAAAAACACCACATCCGAGAGGTCAAAGTCAATATCTAGATAATGATCCCGAAAAGTAGAGTTGATCTCCGGGTCGAGTACTTCCAGCATGGCAGAAGCTGGATCTCCCTTAAAGTCGCTGGACATCTTATCGATTTCGTCCAGAAGGAACACCGGGTTCATGCTCTTGGCCTGCCGAATAGAGGAGATGATTCTCCCCGGGATGGCGCCAATATACGTCCGGCGGTGTCCGCGAATTTCCGCTTCGTCTTTCACACCTCCCAGCGACATGCGCACAAAGTCCCTGCCCATAGCATGGGCAATGGAGTGAGCAATCGAGGTCTTCCCCACTCCAGGAGGGCCTGCAAAGCAGAGAATGGGCCCTTTCATATCGCTTTTTAATTTGCGCACTGCCAAGTACTCTAGTATCCGTTCCTTTACTTTAGCCAAACCATAGTGCTCTTCTTCTAGTATCTTTTTGGCCTTCCGCAGATCGATCTCCTCCGACTTATAAATGCCCCATGGCAGGCTGAGTATCCAGTCAATATAACTGCGGATGATGCTGATTTCCGGCGACCCAGGTGCCATTTTCGTCATACGAGACAGCTCTTTCTTGCACTTTTCTCTGGCCTCTGCACTCAAAGGCGTCAGTTTGATTCGCTCTTTCAATTCCTCTATTTCGTTGGCGTCCAGGTCAAAATCCCCCAGCTCATTTTGGATCACTTTGATCTGTTCTTTTAAATAGTATTCCTTTTGGCTCTTTTCAATTTTCTTTGCCACTTTGTGGGAAATAGACTTCTCCAATTTGAGAATTTGCTTCTCTTTAGTGATGATATCACAGAGATGCTCACAGCGCTCTACAGGGTCCAGGCATTCCAGCAACATCTGCTTTTCTTCTTGCTTGACCACCACTTGTCCTGCAATCAAATCACACACCCGATCTAGATCGTTGAGTTCGGAAATAGCCATCACCGACTCTGGTGAAATTCTGGGATTTTGCGCCACATAGGATTCGAAAATCTCAATTAGATTGCGCAGATATGCCTCTTTGGTAATCTCATCCAAACTCATATGGTAATCTCTTATCTCAACTTGGGCGATAAAATACTCTTTGCTCTCCAGCGGCTGTACAATGACAGCTCGTTTTTTCCCCTCTACCAACACCCGATAGGTATCGCCAGGCATTTTGAGAATTTGTTTGATCCTGGAGATCGTCCCCACTTTATGTAAATCATCGTATCCCGGATTTTCCACACGGAGATCTTTTTGCGCCACCAGAAAAACCTCCTGGTTTAGATCCATCGCGGCTTTTAAAGCATTGATGGAGATTTCCCTTCCCACATCAAAATGCAACACCATATATGGAAATACAACAAGACCTCGCAGGGCTACGACAGGTAATGTCTTTGTAGTAAGTGCATTCATGTTTTCCAAAACACATGCCCTCCTTTCATATATCTAGCAAATCCACTGCCTATGGTATTCATAACGCATCAAATATATAGCGTATCATATTATACCCCAAAATTGCTATTATTTGCAAGTCAAGTAGCTTTCCTTTCCCCATCTCTTCTATAGAGCCAATTTCAATAAACAAAAAAGTATACCACCCATCAGTAGTATACTTTTTCTCATCTCGATTTTTTGCAAAATTTCTATTGCCAGCAGCGCTTATTTTACTTCTACGTCTGCTCCAACTTCTTTTAATTGGTTTGCATATTTTTCTGCATCTTCTTTGCTGATGCCTTCCTTTAAAGTAGTAGGAGCGCCATCAACCGCCTCTTTTGCTTCTTTCAGGCCAAGGCCAGTGATCTCTCTAACCACTTTGATAACCTTGATCTTCTCAGCGCCAGCTGCTTTTAATACTACATCGAACTCGGTCTTTTCTTCTTCAGCTGCTGCTGCACCGCCAGCTGCAGGAGCTGCTGCGCTTACGCCGAATTTCTCTTCTAACTCTTTTACTAATTCTGCTAATTCAAGAACATTCATCTGCTCAATTGCTTCGATTAATTGTTGTTTATCCATTTTTTATTGCCTCCTAAAATTTTCAATATCTTTTTTTATGAGATTATGCTCTCATTTTTTCATGTGCGTAATAGCTTACGCTTGTTCTTTTTGTTCTTTGATTGCATTAAGCGCACATACGAAATTGCGCATAACACCAGACAGCACCATAACCAAACCTTGTACAGGAGCATTGAGGCTGCCGAGCATTTTTGCAATTAATTCCTCTCTGGACGGTAGTTCTGCCAGTGCCTGTACTTCTTCTACACTGACCACTCTGCCATTGAGCATTCCCGCTTTGATTTCCGTCTTTTTCGCCTTTTTAATGAAATCCACTAAAATCTTAGCAGGCGCTACCGGGTCTTCCAAACCAAACGCCACAGCGGTCGGACCCTCTAAGATGCTATCTAAGCCCTCAATATTGAGCTCTGCAGCAGCTTTTCTAATCATCGTGTTTTTCAGTACACGATATTCCACACCAGCCTGCCGCATCTGCACTCTTAAATTCGTAACCTCTTCTACTGTCAAACCGCGGTAATCCAAAAATACCAAAGATTGAGATTTTTCTAACTTTTCTTTAATATCTTCGACAACTGCTTGTTTTGCCATTAATGTTTGCTCTTTCAAGTATTTCACCTCCAAGCATACCAAACTCTCAATAAAAAACCCTTTCGCATACCAAAGCACACAAAAGGGCATTCTTACTCTTCCAATTCATCGCCTCGGCAGGATATTAAGCATTCGCACCTATATTAAGCGTTCGCACCTGCTGTCTTCGGTATCCACATATTCAATTCTCAAATAGCATACCAAATTTGGCGATGCCTGTCAAGTAGTTTTCGACCCTAGTTCATGAATTTCAACGGGTTGATTTTGATTCCAGGGCCCATTGTTGAAGAAATTACCACGCTTCTTAAGTAGGTACCCTTTGCAGCGGAGGGCTTTGCCTTAATCACTGCTTCCATCAGGGTCTTCATGTTATCCAACACTTTTTCCTTGTCAAAGCTCTTCTTACCCAAAGGAACGTGTATGATAGCCGTCTTATCCACTCTGTATTCCACTTTACCAGCTTTGATATCGGCAATTGCCTTGGTTACATCCATGGTAACCGTTCCCGATTTTGGGTTAGGCATTAGGCCTTTTGGCCCTAACACTCTACCGATCCGGCCAACAACGCCCATCATGTCAGGAGTTGCTACGCACACGTCAAAGTCAAACCAGTTTTCCCCTTGGATTTTGGCAACCAATTCCTCAGCACCAACGTAATCAGCGCCAGCAGCTTCGGCTTCTTTTGCCTTGTCACCTTTGGCAAATACCAAAACGCGGACGGTCTTACCTGTACCGTGTGGCAATACCACAGCGCCTCTCACCTGTTGATCCGCATGCCGTGGATCTACACCCAATTTGATGGAGAGCTCAATGGTCTCATCGAAATTGGCTTTTGCAGTTTGTAGCGCCAAATCCACTGCTTCTTCCGGGTCATATAGAGCCAATTTATCATATAGCTTTACGCTATCTGAATATTTCTTACCTCTTTTCATCAATAAACCTCCTAGTGGTTAGCGGCCAATCACTGGCCTCCCACATTTCAATTAGTCTGCTACCTCAACGCCCATGCTTCTCGCTGTACCAGCAATCATGCTGATCGCAGCATCGAGACTTGCAGCATTTAAATCTGGCATTTTCAGCTCAGCGATCTCTTGCAATTGAGCTTTGGTAATCTTGGCAACCTTATTTTTGTTAGGTACGCCTGAAGCTTTCTCAATTTTGCAAGCTTTTTTGATCAATACTGCCGCTGGTGGGGTTTTGGTGATAAATGTGAAAGAACGGTCTGCATATACAGTGATCACTACAGGAATCACCAGGCCCGCCTGCTTTGCAGTTCTCTCGTTAAACTGTTTTGTAAATTCCATGATATTGACGCCGTGTTGACCAAGCGCAGGACCAACTGGTGGAGCTGGCGTCGCCTTTCCGGCTGGAATTTGCAATTTAATGAATCCAGCAACTTTCTTTGCCATCTGGAACACCTCCTTAATCGCGTGATGTGGTATTTATCGGGGATGAAACCCTCCCACTTAAAAGGCCAAAGCTCGGCCTTTTATATCCGTTTCACTTGGACGAAATCCAGTTCTACTAACGTATCTCGACCAAACATGGAAACTGTAACTTTTACCTTTTGCTTTTCTGTGTTGATGCTCTCTACGACGCCAACAAAGCTCTCCAGCGGGCCGGATGTGACAATGACATTCTCTCCCACTTCTACATCTAGCTTGATGGGGACATTTTCAATGCCCATAGAGCGCACTTCTGCATCTGCCAGTGGAATCGGCTTAGAGCCCGGCCCCACAAATCCAGTAACACCTCTGGTGTTGCGCACTACATACCAAGCTTCGTCAGTCAGAAACATCTTAATCATCACATACCCTGGGAACAGCTTCTTTTGCACATGGCGCTTTTTGCCGTTTTTCACCTCAATGGTCTCTTCCACCGGCACTTTCACGTCAATGATACAATCCTGTAAATCCAGATTTTCCACTGTCTTTTCCAGGTTCGCCTTCACCTTGTTTTCATAGCCAGAATATGTGTAAACAGCATACCAATAAGGTTTATCTGTCTTCTCCTGTTTGATAAACTTCTTTTCTTCTTTGACTTCTTCCTGATGCACCTCTGCGGTTTCACCCACACTCAGCATTTCATCCGTTTGATTCCTATTTTTATCTTCTGCCACGACTGATTAATCACCTCACTATCTCGCCAATTAAACGATGAGGCTAAATAATTGACCCAAACCAAAATCAAATATACCTGTGATAATTGCCATGATAATGATAAATGCAATAACAGCAAGCGTATACGTAACTAAGTTCTTCCAAGTAGGCCAGCTTACTTTTCTCAGCTCAGAAAAAATGCTCTTGACTCTTTTGACAAAGCCAACTTTTTTTCTGTTTTTCTTTTTCGCAGCCTTTTTTTGCTCTTTTAGCTGTTTTTCCTTTTCTTTTCCCAGCAAAACGGTTTTTGCCATAAAGCGTATACCCCTAGCCTTTCAATGATATTTACTTAGTTTCCTTGTGTAGTGTGTGCTTCTTACAGAATTTACAGTATTTGTTCATCTCGATCCGATCCGGATCATTTTTTTTGTTCTTCATTGTATCGTAATTTCTCTGTTTGCATTCTGTACATGCCAGCGTAACTTTTACACGCATTTGTATCCCTCCAAAACCATAGCCAAATTTTTTTCACTAAAAAAACGGCCTTGCCGTCTTTTACTTTGTTATCATATCATAATCAACAAGGGTTGTCAACCAATACCTTGTATTTTTCTCATCCTATTTCCCATCATTCGTCTATCATTTGTGGCCATACCTATTGCCGATACCATTTCAACCTATTTCCCCTATCATAAATATATCAAAAAGAGGCAGATGTTGCTCTGCCTCTTCCTTCTCTTCCCTTATTCCATGATCGCCGAGACCACTCCAGATCCTACTGTCCGGCCGCCTTCTCTGATGGCAAACCGTAACCCTTGCTCGATTGCAATTGGTGTGATCAACTTGATGTCCATCTTGATGTTGTCCCCCGGCATTACCATCTCTGTCCCCTCTGGCAGCTCGATCACTCCCGTTACGTCCGTCGTTCTGAAGTAGAACTGCGGTCTGTATCCGTTGAAGAACGGGGTATGTCTTCCTCCCTCTTCCTTCGTCAGCACGTATACTTCGCTGCTGAACTCTGTATGCGGATGGATCGTTCCCGGCTTCGCCAGTACTTGTCCTCTCTCGATCTCGTTCCTCTGTACTCCTCTTAACAGTACTCCGATGTTGTCTCCCGCTATTGCCTGCTCTAGCAGCTTACGGAACATCTCCACTCCTGTTACTACTACGTTCCTCGTCTCGTCCGTCATCCCTACGATCTCTACCGTATCCTGTACCTTGATCGTTCCTCTCTCTACTCTCCCTGTTGCCACTGTCCCACGTCCTGTGATCGAGAATACGTCCTCTACTGGCATCAAGAATGGCTGATCGCTTGCTCTCTCTGGTGTCGGTATGTAGCTGTCTACTGCATCCATCAGCTCTAAGATCGATTGACAATCTGGGTTGTTCGCTATGTCGTCGCTCGCCTGTGCTGCCTCTAATGCCTTCAGCGCCGATCCCTTGATGATCGGAATGTCATCTCCTGGGAAGTCATACTCTGACAGCAGCTCTCTTACTTCCATCTCTACCAGCTCTAACAGCTCTTCGTCATCTACCTGGTCGCACTTGTTTAAGTACACGATGATGTATTTTACTCCTACCTGCCGGGCCAGCAATATGTGCTCTCTGGTCTGTGGCATTGGGCCGTCTGCTGCGCTTACTACCAGGATTGCTCCGTCCATCTGCGCTGCTCCTGTGATCATGTTCTTTACATAGTCTGCGTGTCCTGGGCAGTCTACGTGTGCGTAGTGTCTTGTGTCTGTCTCATACTCTACGTGCGCTGTGTTGATTGTGATTCCACGTTCTCTTTCTTCTGGCGCCTTGTCGATTTCATCGTATTTTGTCGCCTGTGCCTTCCCCTGCTTGGAAAGTACTGCTGTGATTGCCGCTGTCAATGTCGTCTTGCCGTGGTCTACGTGCCCGATTGTTCCTATGTTTACATGTGGCTTCGTTCTTTCATATACTGCTTTTGCCATTTTTTTAATTCCTCCTCATTGGAATGCTGTTGGTTTTATTCTATCTGGTTATTCCTGCTTTTGTCTTTCCCCTACGATCTTTTCCCCAATGCTCTTAGGTACTTGTTCATAGTGGTCAAACTGCATGGTGAACTGGCCTCTGCCCTGGGTACGAGATCTTAAGTCGGTAGCATAACCGAACATCTCGGAAAGGGGAACCATCGCCTTAATTACCTGAGCGCCGCCCCGGAGCTCTGTGCCCTCAATTCTACCCCGTCTGGAGTTTACGTTTCCTAACACATCTCCAAGATATTCATCTGGGATAACAACTTCTACTCTCATAACAGGCTCTAACAGAACACAGTTTGCCTTTTTGAGCGCGTCCTTCAGACCCATAGAGCCGGCGATCTTAAACGCCATTTCTGAGGAGTCCACCTCGTGGTAAGAACCGTCAATCAGCGTCGCTTTAAAGTCAACTACCTCAAAGCCGCCCAGAATACCGCTCTTGGCCGCCTCTTGGATACCCTCGTCGATCTTGGGGATGTATTCCTTAGGCACTACGCCGCCCACGATTTTGCTCTCAAATACATATCCACTGCCTGGCTCCAAAGGCTCAACATGCAGTTTACAATGACCATACTGTCCACGGCCACCGGACTGCCGCACGAATTTACCTTCTGAATCCACTGCCTTGGTAATGGTTTCTCTATATGCAACTTGAGGTTTCCCTACAGTTGCCTCCACTTTGAATTCTCTCATCATACGGTCTACGATGATCTCCAAGTGAAGCTCACCCATACCTGCGATGATGGTTTGCCCTGTCTCCTCATCCGTAAAGGCCCTAAAGGTGGGGTCTTCTTCTGAGAGTTTTGCCAGAGCTGTGGACATCTTTTCCTGTCCTGCCTTGGTTTTCGGCTCAATAGCTACCTGGATAACGGGATCAGGGAACTCCATAGACTCCAGAATAATGGGGTGTTTTTCATCACAAAGGGTATCCCCTGTAACCACGTCTTTAAATCCCACAGCAGCTGCAATGTCACCTGCTCTTACCTCATCGATCTCCTCTCTGTGGTTGGCATGCATTTTTAGAATACGCCCTAGACGCTCTCTCTTGCCTTTCGTAGAGTTATAGATATAAGAGCCAGAGGTGGCCTTTCCAGAGTACACTCTAAAGAACGCCAGTTTGCCCACAAAGGGGTCGGTCATGATCTTAAATGCCAATGCGGAAAATGGACCATCCTCATCAGCAGGACGCTCTTCTTCCCGATCTGTACCTGGCACAATACCTCTAATTGGTGGAATATCCAAAGGTGAAGGCATGCACTCTACTACTAAGTCCAGCATGGGTTGTACACCTTTGTTCCTATAAGAAGAACCACAGCAGATGGGGACCATTTGATTGGTGATTGTCCCTTTACGCAGTGCTGCTAAGATCTCCTCTTTGGTGATCTCTTCCCCTGCAAAGTACTTTTCCATGATTCCTTCGTCAATGTCGGCCACAGCTTCAATGAGCTTTTCTCTATACTCAGCAGCCTGCTCTTTCATATCCTCAGGAATGGGTACAATCTCAAATTTCGCCCCCGTCTTATCTTCCAGATATTCGATAGCGTTCATCTCAATCAGGTCAATAATTCCAATGAACTGGTCCTCGCTGCCAATGGGCAGTTGTACACATACCCCATTTGCGCCCAGTCTTTCATGGATCATATTCACTACATTGTAGAAATCCGCGCCCATGATATCCATTTTGTTGACGTAGATCATGCGGGGAACCTTGTACTCGTCAGCCTGACGCCAAACGGTCTCGGTCTGGGGTTCCACACCGCCCTTGGCGCACAGAACGGTCACGGC
>CAJJPW010000068.1 GCA_905193725.1 uncultured Eubacteriales bacterium | reverse complement strand
CCAAATGAATCAACCCATCCTACTGATCTACCACAGCAAGACGGGCTTAACCCAGCAATATGCCAAATGGCTTAGTGAAGAGCTTCCCTGTGAGCTGGTTCCGTTTCACAAGCGAGAGACGGTGCATCTAGAGGGTTATAGCGCCATCATCTTCGCAGGAGGTTTTCACGCAGGTAAGATCTCTGGCATCTCTTGGCTCAAAGCCAAGCTTCCCAGCCTTTCTGGCAAGACCATTTGTGTATTGGCAACAGGCGCCACACCCCCAGACGCCCCTGGAGTACAGGAAGCGCTGGATCAAAATTTTGCTCCGAAAGAGCGGGAGCAACTACGCCCCTTTTACGTCCAAAGCGGTCTGTGCTATGAGAAAATGAACAAAGCTGACAAGTTGATGATGGCATTTTTTCGCGCCATGGTCAAAAAGACAGAAGGTCCGGACAGCGAAATGTATCAGATGATCTGTCATTCCTACGATTTGTCTTCCAAAGAGGCACTTCAGCCCTTAGTGAAATGGATGAAAAATACCATAAAAAGCTGTTGATCCCATACTTAATACGGCATATCATCCCAAACAGATTTTTGGCACGATTCGCACAAATTTTTTTTAGATACATAAAAGAGGCAGAGTTCTCTCTGCCTCCTTCTCCATCAATACTTTACTTGCTCTCATAGGAGATGCTCACCACTGGCTTAATCAAGTCCTCTGGTTTTTCTTTCATGAGTAAAAGGGCATCTTCCACTTTATCTAAGCCCTCTAGCCGATGGGTGATGAGTAGACTGGGATCTAGCTTTCCATATTTCACAAGGTCCGCCAGTTTTTCCATCTTCACTCTGCCCCCAGGGGTGAGACCGCCTTTGATGGTCTTATGGCCCATGCCCACACCCCATTCCACTCTGGGAATGGGAAGGGAGTCTCCCTCTCCAAAGTAATTCACATTGGCCACAATGCCACCGGGCCGCACCATGGCAACCCCTTGTCCGATGGACGAAGCGTCTCCACCGGCGATGATCACCTTATCCACTCCCTTGCCGTGGGTGAGGCTGTATACCTGATCTACCACATCCCCCTCTTTATAATTGACGATGTCCGTTGCTCCATAGGCCTTTGCCACTTTAACACATACAGGGCGGGATCCAACGGCGATGATGCGCGAGGCACCCTTTAAGTTCGCCCCTGCCACAGACATGAGGCCCACCGGCCCGATGCCCATGACCACTACGGTATCGCCAAACTCGATATCCGCTAGCTCTGCCCCGTGAAACCCTGTGGCTACCATGTCGCACAGCATGACACCCACCCAAGGCTCAATTTCACTGGGCAGCTTTGCCAAGTTTGCATCTGCCTCATTGACGTGAAAATACTCTGCAAAAACGCCGTCCTTAAAGTTGGAGAACTTCCAACCAGAGAGCATTCCTCCAGAATGCTGCGGAAAGCCCATCTGGGATTCCCTCTTGGCCCAGTTTGGCGTGATGGCAGGAACGATCACCCGATCTCCCACTTGAAAATCCTTGACGAACTCCCCTAGCTCTACAATTTCTCCCACTGCTTCATGGCCTAATATCATATCGTGCCGGTCGCCAATGGCGCCCTCCCACACCGTGTGAATATCCGACGTACAGGGAGCTAATGCCAGCGGCCGCCCCACGGCGTCTAGCGGCCCTACACCTGGCTTTTCCTTTTGAATCCAGCCGGTTCTTCCAATCCCCAGCATGGCAAATCCTTTCATATGTGAAAACCTCCTGTGAATATAGAAATACAGTTTTCACTATTTTTGCCCAACGGGAGATTTTTATGAAGTTATTTTTGATATCTCTAAAATCTTTCAATCGGAGCAAAGCGTGATCAGCTTGCTTAAGCACGCCAGCGACACGGTTATCAATTCAGGAGTATTTTTTTATTTCTAGCGCTGCACGTTACATGGATTTCTATTTTATCCATTTTTAATTCCATTGCAAAAGTAGTTTTTTGACAATCCCTTACTTGCTTTTTTTCATTAGAAGTATACGCCATTTTCCACATTCTCGGCGACAACTGACGATCAAATTCGGACTTTACACAGATCGGAAATAGGCCTCCCATCTGATGGATTGTGTTTTGCCGTTTTTCACCGGTGGCAGATCAGAAGGGAAACATGCTTATGCAGGACAACTTACCTAAAGCAAAAAACTTGAAGAGTGTCAATCACTTTTGTATGGCGGAATATGATAAGGGTATTGCCGATTGAGTTTTTGAAGCACCAGCCGAAAATCCTCTGGCAATTTCGCATAAAAAGCCATAGGCTGCTGAGAAACCGGATGAATGAGCCGCAGACAGTAGGCGTGCAGCAGCTGGCCGGATACACCAAAAGTATTCCTCCCCGGGCTATAGACTGGGTCTGCCACCACACTATGTCCCATGTGGGCAAAGTGCACCCGAATTTGGTGGGTACGCCCCGTCTCTAAGTCTGCCTTTACCAAGGTATACCTTCCACCGTATCGGCGCAGCACCCGAAAGTGGGTTACGGCACTTCTTCCGTCCTGCACCACTGCCATTTTTTTGCGATCCTTTTTATGCCTGCCAATGGGTGCGTTAATGCTCCCCTCATCCTGCCGAATATTTCCGTATACCAATGCCAAATACGACCGATGGGCCTTTCGTTTCTGGATTTCCTCCGCCAGGCGAAGATGAGCCATATCGTTTTTTGCTACTACCAATAGACCGGTGGTGTCCTTATCAATTCTGTGGACAATGCCCGGCCGCACTACACCGTTGATTCCCGAAAGATCTTTGATATGGTACATCAGGGCGTTGACTAGCGTGCCGGAAGAATTGCCCGGTGCCGGGTGCACCACCATCCCCCGGGGTTTGTTGATTACCGCTAAGCACTCGTCCTCGTACACAATATCCAAGGGAATATTCTCTTTGACGATGTCTGCCTCCTGCTCTGGCTCTAAGGTGACATAAATCACACTGCCCGCTTTGAGCTTGCAACCCGCCTTTTTTGTCTGTCCGTCTACTAGGACGTCACCGCTGTCTATGAGTTTTTTTATGTGAGATCGAGTGAGATCTGGCTGCTGCTTACTCAAGTAAGCGTCCAGCCTCTCTCCCCCCTCCTCCACTGTAAAAATGCGCGTCCTCTCATCCATCCTCTGTACCGTCTTCCATTTTGAAAAGGGGAAGCGACCTTCTTGCGGCACATTCCCCTATATCCTTATTTCTGCTCTGTGTTTCGTCATGCAGTAGTATTTGATTCATGGCTTATGGTGAAAGTGTGAGGTAAGCCATCTTCTCATCTATATATCCCACAGTCGCTCCACTCATTTAGAGCGCTACTGCTTCTCTTTCTCTCCTTGCATCTCTGGAGCAGGCTGTTCATCGCTCTGGCAGCTGCCCTTTTCATCTGCCTCTGAGGATAGCTGCTCCTGGCTTTGCAGCTTTTCTCCATGAGCGTTTTGTTTTTCGCGCTTCCCTTTTTTGCCTCGCAATTTCTCTTTAAAATAATCCTCCGACTTGAAGAGAATATCGATGATCAGCAGCACAGTGCCCACGCACACAAAGCTATCTGCCACATTGAATACCGCAAAGTTGATCAGGCGGAAATCCAACATATCAATCACATACCCCAGCACAACTCTGTCGATCAAGTTGCCAATGGCCCCCCCTAAGATCATATAGAGGGAAGCTCGAAACAGCTTGGAAGGATTATCTCGAAATTTCACAATCGCCCAGATCAGCACGCCCACCAAAAGGATGGTGAACACCAACAAAAATCCCCGCGCTCCACCGAAGATTCCAAACGCCGCGCCCCTATTTTCCACATAGGTGAAGTGGAATACCCCATCCCATAGAGGATAGGTATTTCCCGGCAAAGTAGTCAGCACAGATTTGGAAATGAATTTGACAATTTGATCCAGCGCCACGATGAGCAGCACCACTATGGTACCTAACATGTATATCTCCTTTATATCATCCTGTGCGCCTGCCCAGGCGCTTACATGCATACCATTATATCACAATTATGCGCTGGGATACAAGAATTTGGATGACATCCATTTAGGGAGTTTTTTATCCTGTCTGACTCACTGGATTTTTCAATAAATGTAAGATAATTTAGCTCAAAATGACAAAAAATCTGTTTTATCACCATAAACCGTGTTATTAATTTACCAAATAAGGATTGATTGAAAGGAAAATGGCAATATGAAAAAATTTATGCAAGAATTCAAGGCCTTTGCATTGCGGGGAAATGTGATGGACATGGCCATTGGTGTGATCATCGGCAGCGCGTTTTCTGGAATTATCACTTCTCTGACAGATAATTTTATCAACCCCATACTCAACCTGGTAACAGGCGGACAAGCGTACTCTCTCCAAGATGTAGCTGGCTTTGCCTCCTCGTTTCTCTCAGCGGTAGTGAACTTTATCATCATGGCCCTAGTGCTCTTTTGCCTGCTCAAGGGCGTGAATAAGCTGATGTCTCTGGGCAAAAAGAAGCAAGAACCCGCTGCCCCCACCACCAAAAAGTGCCCATTTTGCAAGACGGATATCGCTATTGACGCCACCCGCTGCCCCCACTGTACTTCTCTCATTCCTGAAGAAAAGGCTAAAGTAGCAGAAGTAGCGGCAGAGTAAAGGACAACCAATATTTGGTACAAGCTATACCTTTGCTGTGAGGATGATTTTATTCAATGATTTTGATATACAAAAGAGAAGTAGGATAAGTTTTAAAACCCTACTTCTCTTTTCTGTAAACTTTATCCAGCTACCTTATTTGCACTGAAAAGACATACAATCTGTGCATTGATCCATGCTGGGATTGGCCTCATGGGTTCCCACTGTGATGCAATCTAAAGAACAGTAGTTCTCCTGTTGGCAGTGGAATTTGCACTGCTTTACTGTGCACTTAATGCATTTGTTCGCTGTTGAATAAGCCATTTTATTACCCTCCTAATACAATCTTCCCCATTAGTTTGTACGTTCGGGTCAATAATATTCTCAAACAATATTTTCCATTTTTTAATGTCGAGCCATTGACTCGCTCTGCCGCTACTTCTTACTGCTATTTTTCGTATCCATTTGGGTGGGACTTATGCCAGTTCCACGCGCTTTGGATGATGTCCTTCGGGTCGCTATATTGTGGATCCCAACCCAAAACCTCAATTGCCTTTCGATTGGAGGCCACCAGCATGGAGGGATCTCCAGCCCTTCTCGCCGCAATTTTCCATGGGATCGGGTGCCCTGTGACTTCTCTGGCCGCCTGGATGATCTCCTTTACGGAAAACCCATTGCCATTGCCCAGATTGAAAATATCGCTCTTCTTTTTCCGATCCAAATATTCTAGCGCCAGCAGATGTGCTTTTACGAGATCCTTTACGTCAATATAATCCCGAATACAAGTGCCGTCCTTGGTATCATAATCGTCGCCGAAAATATCGATATGATCCCGTTTGCCCAGCGCCACCTGCAATACGATGGGGATCAAATGGCTCTCTGGGCGGTGATCTTCTCCAATTTGCACTGCATTGTTTGCGCCAGCTGCATTGAAGTACCTTAAAGCTGCATAGTGGATGCCATAAGCTGCATCACACCATTTGAGCATCTTCTCAATGGCCAATTTGCTCTCCCCATAGGGGTTGGTAGGCACGGTGGGATCGGTCTCCTCAATGGGCTGCTTTACTGGTTCCCCATAGGTCGCCGCAGTAGAGGAAAAGACGATTTTGTCCACCCCGTATTTGCGCATAGTCTCTAGCATAATCTCCGCGCCATTGACGTTATTGCGATAGTATTTGAGAGGATTGGTGCAGCTCTCTCCCACGAGAGAAAATGCCGCAAAGTTAATGACGCCATCGATGGGGTTTTCCCCAAACACCTGAGATAAAAAGGCCTCATCCCGCACATCTCCTACATACAGCTTGCCGTATTTTACAGCGTCTCTATGCCCGGTGCACAGGTTATCTACCACCACTACTTCATAACCCCGCTCTCCCAGTTCTGCCACCATATGGCTTCCAATGTATCCAGCACCGCCTGCTACTAATACTGTTTTCATAAACATTCCTCCTACTGCTTTTCCAGTCCCATTCACAAGGGCTCATTTTCCGTGCATTGAGCTGCTCAATTGGCTTTTCCCTTGAGCGCGTGATCCCACGCCTATTTGCTCTAGCAGCGATCCATACTTTTTTACCTATTTGCACCGAGCCAAAAACTTCTCATAAGCCGCTTTCAACTCCTGTGCCTTTTCCTCGGGACAGGTGGGATTACAGTGTGCCCAGGCCCCTGTCTCGCTGGAGGCGTTAAATTTTTGCTTATCCGCGCTTCTCATGGGAGGGAAAAACTCAATGTGGAAGTGGTAATCCCTGCTGTAGTCCTTCCCATCCACTGGCGCATTGTGCATGCACATCATGTAGGGAAAGGGCTTATCAAACAGGGTGTCCATCATGCCCACGGTGTTTTTCAAAGTGCGTGCAAGGGACCGCCGCTCCTCTCTATTGAATTCACTGATATACTGTTTATGGTTTTTTGAAATGAGATACACCCCATAAGGGTATTCTGTGAAAAAAGGCAAAAACACCGTAAAATGCTCGTCTTCAAAGATGATCCGCTTTTGCTCCTTGCGCTCGTTTTCCAGCATATCGCAAAACAAACATTTGCCGTTTTGATCATAGTATTCCCCTGCTGCCTCCACTTCCAGCTGTAATTTTTTGGGGAGAAAGGGATACCCGTAAATCTGCCCATGAGGGTGGGGCATGGTAACGCCTACTACCTCACCCCTGTTCTCGAAGATAAACACGTACTTGATCTTGTCGTCTGCACGGAGTGCATCCAGTCGCTGGCACCACAAGTCCACTAGTTTTTCTACGTGATCCACCGAAAGTTCCGGCAATGTTATGGTGTGCCCAGAGGAGTACAAGATCACCTCACACTTTCCATAAGCCGGCGCTGTCTTGAAAAAGTCCGTTGCCACATTGTCTGGCTCTGGGGGATTTTGCATCAGCGCGGGGAAATCGTTGTCATATTCCAGCACGTCGAACTCATCTGGCACCTTACCAGACCCTGGACAAAATGGGCACCAATCTTTGGGCATCTGCGGCCGTGCCTGCCGGTGGGATGCGATCATCACCCAGTCTTTTATCATTGGATTGTATCTCAATTCTGCCATATCTATTATTCCCCTTCCTCTTTGATTTGCTCTAATATCTCCAAAGCCCCTATGTTTCGGATATCCAGCACATAGCAGCTTCCTTCTCCAAACACCTTGTTCATGGTTTCACAGTAGGTTTCCACCTGGTCCAGCGGGACATAGCACTGCATGGTCCCTGCAAAACCGCCTCCGTGTACCCGCCATGCCCCCTGGTCTCCCAGTATCTTTTCACTCATCATCAGCCCCAGCATTATGCCCTGAGAGGCAGGATGCGCGCTACTATAGATGTTTTGCAGACAGGATATGGAAGACTGTCCCGATTTCTTCACCAGTTCCAGAAACGTTCCTATATCCTTTTGTCTGAGGGCCACCGCCTCCTGCTGTGCCCAGACGTCATCGTGAAAAAAGTGCATGGCCCGCAAGATGGCTCTGTCTGAAACGGTCCGTCTCAACTGCCCCATGTTCTGGAAAAATTCACGAGGCTCCACTTGCCTGAGCACCTCTTTGCCGAAAAACGCAGCCACCTGCTGCATTTCCTCCCGCACTGCCACATAATCGGGCGTCAGATCCGCATGGTCTCCCTTGGTATCTACAATGCACAGCCGGTAGCCTAACGCCGCAAGATCACAGGGGATTTTTTCGATCTTTACCTGTTCTGGATCGGCAAAATCCAAGGCTACACATCCTCCTACAGCACTTGCCATTTGGTCCATTAGGCCACATGCCTTTTTAAAAAAGTGATTTTCACTGAACTGTCCGATTTTCGCTAATTCCACGGAGGAAACTTTGCCCCCATTAAACATGCCGTTAAAAATCTCTCCCACTAGGACTTCAAATGCCGCTGAGGAGGAGAGCCCAGAACCCTTGAGCACCTGAGAAGTCATGGTGGCGTTGAATCCCCCGATCTGGTATCCCAATTGGCGGAATCTGGCGGCAATGCCCCGCACCAGTGCCTCTGAAGTGCCCTCTTCTCCATCATGCATCCAGAGCTCGTCGATGTTTACGGTGATCATTGGCAGGTCATCGGATTTGATACGCACCACCTGTTCCCCGTTTTCTGACGCCATGGCCAAAATGTCCAGCTCGACTGCAGCTGCCAATACGTGCCCTTGTTGATGATCTGTGTGGTTGCCTCCCAGCTCACTGCGCCCGGGTGCGGAAAACACCCGCACAGTTCTGTGCTGATCAAAAACCCTCTCAAACTCGTTTACTGCATCTACATAGCGCTGACGGGCTTGTAGCACAGCCCTCCTGCCATAAAGGCGTTGAAATGTCTCATCAAAATCTCCCAGCAGTATTTTTCCCTTAAAATCCTTTGTGATGTACATATCTGCCCAACCTCCCTATTTGCATAGTGCCCATGGCATTTATGTTTCCTGGATGAATTTTTTCTCCATCGAATGGTTTTCCTATATCCGCCCTGCTCTTATTACTTTAAGTGTAGTGTATTTTCCAGATATCGTCAATTTTATTTTGTAGAATGAATATGGAAATATGTTGCATATTTTTTCTACTTGCAGTACAATGATATCAATTTGCCACAGGGGATTTGGAGGTGCAAGGATGGATACTTTTAAACATTCCTATAAGACAGTATCCCACGACCAGCTCATGTTACACGTGCTCAACGCGGGATTTCAAAAGTGTGAGCCAGGGTATCACGTGGGGCCGGTGGCCCACGACCGATACATCATCCACCACATCGCCATCGGTAAGGGGCGTTACGTGGTGAAAGATCAGGCCTTCTCTCTCCAAAGAGGAGATACCTTTGTGATCTTTCCCGATACAGTCGTCGAGTATCAGGCTGATCCGTGCGAGCCTTGGCAATATAATTGGGTAGGGTTTCAAGGGGCGATGGCCAAAACGCTGGTCTCCCAGACGGGAATGACGCCGCAAAATCCAGTCATGGGCCAAGGAGACAGTGAAACCATCCGCCAGCTTCTCTATCAGATATACTCTTCCCGCGGCGAGACGTTCTCCAATCAAGCGGCTATGACAGTATATCTCTATCTCCTCATGGCCCAGCTCATTGGCGCCTCTCTGCAACCTGTAAACGAAGATATCTCTATGATGTATTTAAAAAGAGCCACAGAGTTTATCGCCAAATACTATACAAAGCCCATTACCGTGGAGGAGATCGCCAGGCATTTAAATATCAGCCGCAGCCATCTATACCGGATCTTTGTCAAGCACATGGATATTTCACCCAAGGCCTATCTCGATCAATATAAGATCCACATGGCCTGTGTGCTCATGGTGCAGACCAGCCTTTCCCTACAACAAATCGCCGCTGCCGTAGGGTATGACGACCCATTCCACTTCTCAAAGGTATTCAAGAGGGAAAAAAACTGCTCCCCTGCCCAATACCGGCAACAATATTTTGCAGATTCTTAGGTTGTTATTCATTTGATCTAACTTTTTGAAATGAAATCCTTTGGCAAATACAGGGATTTTTTTGTCGTCTTCAGATACTACACATAGTGTTTATTGAATATGTGATTTTAATCTTCATAAACTAAGGATAGTCTGAGAAAGGAAGTAGGATATGAAGCCTAACAAGCCAAAAATAGC